>JBEHXD010000489.1:0-4645 GCA_048498875.1 Verrucomicrobiota bacterium | reverse complement strand
GTCCGAACTCGCCAAAAAACTTTTTGCGAAGACACAAGTGGCGCTCCGGCATAAGGAATTTGTGCCGTCTGATCGCCCGCGACTTTTCCACTTTCCCACAAATTACCGCGATTGGCTGCAAGGGAATCACGTGAATCCGCCACCTGTACCTGCCAGGCGGTCTGGCGTTGACCACGCTCGGCGGATTCCACCTGCCACGAGAGTACCGGTTGCGCATTGTCCACTCCAAGTGGATCGACCGCGTAATTGCATTTGAGAGTCGTCACCTGCAGTGGCTCCGCCGCCCGTAGCATCCCGCAAAGCAAGATAAACAAAACCGGTAGGGGCCGTTGCCCCCAACGGCCTTGGCGGAACGCACACGCATTATCAAAGCTCCGCCCACGCGCAAAAAAATATCCTGTCAATGTAGCAGCGGTGGTCACACCGCTGGCCAGCCGTTTGACAACGGCTGCTACATTCAACCGGGTTCGAACGTTATAATCCATTCGTGCATTCACGGGCCGATGAGGGCATCGGCCCCTACCGCTCGGAAGCGCTACTGGCACGGATTCGTTCACAATTTTTTCGGGTCGAGCACGACGTGTTTGATCATCGTCCGTCCCCAGGTGTACGTGATGTGCACCTTGCCATCGGAAGTCTGGATCACCGCGGGATAGGCGTAGCCACTGGTACGCGGTTCGCTTTCCAAGGTAAGCACACGGCGCCAGACCAAGCCGTCATCGGACACCGCCACGTCGAGCGGCCAGCGATTGCCTTTGGCCTCCTCCGGACGATGCGCCGAATGATTATAGACGATCAACTGGCGTCCATCCGCCAGCGTCACGGCGTCGGTGCCGGAATTCGGATTGGGCAGTTCCGTCGCCGTGAGCGCACTCCATGTCTTGCCGCCGTCCTTCGACCACGTCTGCGCCACCACCCCTTGCCTGGTTCGGCAAAGCGCCTGCAGCGCACCGTCCTTGTGAAACAAAATACTCGGCTGAATCGCATCGAATGACGGGCCCTTCCCCACCGGTCCGATCTTTTGCCAGGTCTGTCCGCCATCGCGAGACGCCTCAAAGTGAACCAGCCAGCCGTCCTTGTTGCCTTCGGTGCTCGAGGGTGAAAGCCACGTTCCATCCGCCAGCAGTACGGGTTTGTTTTTAATCGGGCCCAAAATTCCGTCGGGCAAACGCCGCGGCAAGTCCCAGCTTTTTCCACCGTCCTTCGACGTCATCATCATACCCCACCACTGCGAAGGGGACGGACCCACCTTGTAGAAAAGCACCAGCGGGCCGCCAGGTGCCTGGAACAAAACCGGATTCCACGTGGGCTGGCGCTTGCCGCCGTCCGCCTGAACGCCATTGGCCACCTCCGCTGCCGCCGACCAAATCCCGTTCTCCTGTCGCGACACCCAAATGCCGACATCCGGATTGCGCTCCTTCGTGCCCCCGAACCAGGCAGCCACCAAATGTCCGGGGGCAGTTTCAACGATCGTGGAAGCGTGGCACTCCGGATAAGGCGCGTGCTCATTGAGAAATTCCGACGCGAGCACCGCAGGATGATCCGCGGCATGGATGGTAATCGCGCAAAGAGAAAGAAGGCAGAGCCAGATTTTCATAAATTCAAAGGTAGGGCGGGCTATCCCTAGTCCGCCGCGGTTCGGTTTGTTTGTGAGGATCGAACCGGCGCGCCAGGGATAACGCACCCTACCAACGTCAAACCCAGTTTCATCGTTTCGCCTCCGCAAACGATGGCGCCGCCAGCAACTTTTCAATCACCTCCCGCGGCACCGCAACGATGCAACCATGTCGGGCGTCCTTCGGAAAAACCACGCGGTCGCTGACATCCTCCCAGTGGATAAGATCACGCGATCGCACGAGACCAATGGCATTGAGCATGTGTTTGTCGAAATACACACGGTATTCGCCATCGACCTTTATCGCCGTCGGTCCTTCCGCCCAATAGTTGCCAGTGATCGGCGGTGACGCCTCACTCCAGGGGCCTTCCGCTGACGCGCCCCGAATCAGCCGGATGTTTTTTTCGGTGTGAGGCTGCACGGTTTCGTTTTTCGCAAACATCAGCCACTTGCCGTCGGTGTCGTGCAGCAGGTTCGCGTCGATGACATTAAATCCTCCATCGTAGAGCAGCTTCGTCGGTGCGTAATGGACGAAATCGGTCGTCGTGGTGGCATAGATCCGGTGATTTCGCTCCGGTCGCTTGTTCGACATCGCGGTTTCCGGGAAGCGACCTGGAATCGTCGTGGACCAGAAGATGAGGAAATCCTTTTTCGCGTCATCCCAGATGATTTCCGGAGCCCAGCAATTTTGTGCATCGGGTTCATGCGTCATGACCGGAATAGCCTGCTGCTCCGACCAATGAATCAGATCGGACGAAGACGCGTACCCGATGGTCTTTCCCGTCCAGCCCGTCGTCCACACCAGCCGCCAGATCTTGTCCGGCCCCTGATAAAGACAGGGATCACGCATGATCTTCGCCTCCCCCACCTCTGGTTTCAGACAGCTTTTCCCTCCGTTGAGCATTTCGAATTTGTACCCGTCCGGACTCCACGCCAGGCGAAAGCCTTCCGCTTCGCGATCGTGGTAGAAATAGGCGAAGAGATAGCAGGTGGCGGGAAGCTTTCCCTCCGCCAAAGAAGCCGGCTCCTCCGCGAACGCAGCAGTCAATAACAGCACATAAACGAAACCTGTCATTCTGAACGCAGTGAAGAATCCACGGGCCTTTACGCAGACATCACTGACGAGGGACGTTTCAACGCACTGACGATAGGCATCGGGCCGGTCATTCTGAGGACAGCGTAGAATCCAAGACTTTGATGATAACCCTTTCATGGATCCTTCGCTACGCTCAGGATGACGGTTGCGGGTGTGTTTAGTGTGTTCGGCATTCAAACCGAGCCGCGAGCCCCATTCAGTTACAGGGCGACAATCACCGTTTTCTCTGTGTTTAAAAACCATACTCAATCCGTCGGCAATTCCGTCTTCACCGGTGCGCCATCGCTGCCGATGCGGCGAATCCTCAGCGCCATTCCCGGTTTCCCGGGCAGCGTCACCGCGCGGCCCGTTGCCTCGACGAAATGGTAGTTATCCTGTTTCTTCGTCACAAATTCGCCCGCCACCGGGGTAATCGTCATCGCCCACGTATCGATCACTTCCACGGAGTATTTTTGCCCGGTGTCCACGCCGTTTTTGTACAATTGAAACGGCCAGACGGTGGGCGTTGCGCGACCGAAATAGACCAGATAGTATTCACCCGGTTTTCCAGCAGTGTCGGGATCCTGCCATTTGTCGATCGGGTCGATTCCGTCTGCCGGGCTTTCTTCGAGAATTTTTCGCAGGAACGCGAGCCGGGGGGCGGCCTGCCCTTTTAATGCGCCACCAAACGAGGTCCAGGTGTCCGATGTTTCGGCGGAGAAATAATCCCCGTGGCCGACATACGTGCCGGCGACCGTGCCGCACCAGAACCGGTGCACCATTTCCGGTCCGCTGAGCTGTCCCCAACGAAACGTGCTGTCGCCCTCGTACTTCACCTCATCATAGACGACCGGTTTGCGATAGACGTCGCGATACATCTCCGCGCGACCGGGTTCCTCCACCGCCGCGCCATTCTGCATCGAGACGTGCGTCACCCATGGTTTGTTGTGATCGTAGAGCAGCGCGCCATTATGAATTGAGCGCAGGTGATGGTACGGGTCGGCGGCTTGCACGATTTGGAAATAGCGATCCCAGTCGGCCATTGTCTTCGTGCGCAGGAAATCGAACTCGTTCGAGATCGACCACCAGACATTCCGATAAGCGCCGAAGCGCGCGATGACATAGCGCAGATAACGCTCGTCCGAGGCCGCGTCCATCGTATCGAAGCCCCACGGCTTGCCGTAGGGATTAAACAGGATCAGGTCGGCCTCGACCCCAAGGTCACGCAATTGCGCGATCCGTTGTTCGTAGTGTCGGAAAAACTCCGGATTGAATCGCCCAAAATCCCAGTTGCGCGGCGGCGTGCCCGCAAAAGGCCAGCGGGTCGGGGCAAATGATTTCCGAAACGGATTCTGCTGCGGAAAAATCAACATGCGCGCCTTGTTGAACGGAGCCGACGCGAGCGTCTTCAACGTCAGTTCCTGTACATCCTCGGGCGTATCGAGCCAGTTGTAGATCGTGGTGCCGATCTGCTTGAAGGGAGTGCCGTCCGCGTAGGCGAAGTGGAAGGTGTTGTGCACGCGCACCGGTCCGTGATTCCCCTTGCCTGCGGGTGTAACCGCAAATGAACCCGTTTTGCCGGAGAGTTCCCAACGATTGCTCTTTGTTTCATAGTGCCATTCCCCGGTGGAATCCGGCATGAACCGCACCCGATAAACGCCGTCACCGTCATAGAAACCGGCGACTTCCGTCGTCGTCCGACCATTCGTGAACGCGGCTTCGAAGCGTACATCGACAAAGGGGTTTCCCTCGGAAGGGCCTTTCAGCTCCAGCTCGAAGATGGACCACTTCTCAACGGAAGCAGGCCCGGCAGCGGAAAGGGATGCCACACCAACGAGAGCGATGAAACCGAAGGCCAGATAACGCAGGACATTTTTCATGAGAAAATTTTAACCACGGATTTCACGGAAGAACACGAATGTGAGTCGCCAACGGTAGGGCGGATCATCCCTAAT
>JBEHXD010000488.1:0-4651 GCA_048498875.1 Verrucomicrobiota bacterium | reverse complement strand
CCCTTCGTTCCGTCTTCTATGAATATACGAGCCGTCGACAAAACTTTTTTCAGTTCTGGAGGCGGGATATCGAGTTCTAAGGCCACATTGGAAAAGCTCTCATGGACATATTTTTGGATAGTCGCCTCTATTTTCTTAATTTCTGGCATTCGCTTATCCTCGGCAGTCCCTTCAATTCTAGTAAGCTTCTCCTTAAGATTTGCAAAAAGTCCGGCTTCCTGCGCGAGTTCTGAAGATATCCTGTCCATCAAAATACTTAGCACTTTTCCGAACGAGCTGCTTTGCTTTGAGCTAACGTCGTCCTTTAGGTCCTTAACAGCGGGTATATAAATATCGTCAGGTAGAAGAGGACTAATACTAAAAGCCGCCCCGGTTGGAAGTGGTGTGAATTGGAGAGATTTTTGATCGGGCGGCAACGCTTCGCCCCACGCGTCGATTAGCGCCTTAGCATCCTTTACGGCTCCCACCTCAGCGGGGATGTCTTCATCTGATTTATCTGTGAAAAGCGTCAAAATTGCGGCGCGTATTTCAGCCTTACCTTTTCTCCCTTTAAATAGGCTATCAATTTTGTCCCTGCTATATTTGTCGGATATCGGCTTTAGCGCATAATAGCCGATTTCGGGAAGCTCGTTAACTATGAAACGCCTAGTTAGAGAAATTCCTCCATGTTTGACTAGAGGGACTATGCGGCTCCGTTGCTCCTCGGTAAAACGAGCTAGATCTCCTTCTTCAATGTCTGACATCGTCACTTCGATGGTTATCTCTTTTGTGACGTCGTAAAAATGGTGCGCCTCCAACCTACTCGGCGAAATGAATAACGATAAGGCCTGCAGAATACTAGATTTGCCTGCGTTATTTTCGCCGACTATGCACACAAAGCCTGAAAGAGGCACTGATATGTCCTTTAGTGCTTTATAGTTGGAGACCTTAATATTTGTTAATTTCATATCGATTATTAGCTAAAGGCCAATTGCCCAGTGGTCTAGTCGGGACGAGCCTAGGTAAGTTACAAAGCTCCCCAGAATCGGCAGGATGCTTGCACGGGTGCGGTTCAATAACGTCAAGGTTTGCATGATCCGTCGCATGAATCAATTGCAAACGTATGGCCTGGCCCTATCACAGAACACGGATCATCGACGAGTCCTATCAAAAGTATCTCGTGATGCCTCGACCGCATTCTAGGTTTGCGGGAGTTGCAGACTATCGATTTGACCCGTGCGGTCATTTCGGTTGCATCAGATTTTAGTCCCGCGGAAACCTACTTTTTATTTACCGATTGATTTTGGAGCTATTTGCCGCCCCATTTAAAGTTATTCACACATCCGGAAAAACTGGCCTCGCTCGCGTATGTATATTATGAAAGCACTGTGTAGACAATTACCCTCAGTTGTCTTCCTTTGCCGATAATTTATGCAGGGAGGCTCAAATAATCCGCAAAAAGCGGCAAAGTCGGCTAGGATGCTAGCCTTTACTCGTGCGATTGACGAATACGGCGCGTCTTTCCACGAATTCTTCTTCCGAAAAACAAAAGACGATGATCGCGCGAAAGATCTGTCCCAGCGTTTCTGGCTGAGCGTATTCAAGAACTTTAAGACATCCCAGTTTTCTCATGTAAAATTACTCCAGCACAAGGCGGGACAGATTTTAATTGATGATCAGCGAACTCGTGGAGTGCGTAGTTTCCTCGACTTCACCCATGACGTGCCGGACATGATTGACTCCGTCTCTCACGAGCCGAGCACGCCGGAAGAAGAAGAACGCCTGAAAACGTGGTTTTGGGACAAGTTTCCCAGTGCCAAGTTGACCGAACAGAAAAAAGATATATTCTGGTTATACGCGCACTACGGATACACGGTAAAAGAGCTTGAAGCGAAACTCTCGATTCCACATTCAACCATCCACGAATGGATTCAGGATGTCAGACGCGAGTGCGCCGCAGCAGCCAATTCGGAAGACTGAGCCATGAAAAAGAAAGAACCCCCAGTTGTGACCGGTGATGACATTGAGCGTTTAGCTCGATTCATTGGTCGGCCTATTGATCCGACGCTTCGTGCAAAGATCATCGCGGATGCCGAGCAAGTTGAGCGGGAGATGAAGGGCAAGGAGCCTGAAGACGCATCCACAAAAACCACGCCACGCCGAGGTAGAAGTCGCAGCGACGATTAGTCGCCCTCTGGAGCAAACAGGATCGCAATTTCGCGCACAGTGACGCCGTCGCTATCGAAGGCGTCATGGTCAGATTCACGCAGCGTGAGCAGCCGTTGAGCCGCCAAAAGCTTGGCGACACCGTCCAGCGCTTGCCCGTGGATCTCAATTCCGTCCACTTCACGACTCCCGCAGTGAATGACGATTAACTCCGGCGACTCGCATTCGATGAGGCCAGTAAGCGCGTAGGGATACGACCAGAAGGCACCGGTTCGAGAAACTAGAGTGAAGCGCGACGGTAGCGGGTCGCTGCCATAGACCTCCTCGACCGCTGCCGTAGGGTCGGGGAGACTCGTCTTGCGCGCCATTTCTGGCGTTGGCGCTTTCAGCTTTCCAAGCCGCTCCGCTGCCAGGAAGAGATTTTCTTTAGCGGCCATGGTCGATCTCCATGGTTGGAACGGGTCGCGACGGCTCCCGCGGCATTTGTCGTCTGGGCGTCATCCGCCGCGCGTGTCTGGCCAATGCGGCCAGTCTCTGAGCTTCACGAATCGCGAAATCACGCACGATTTCTAGACTTCGATCCACGCCGACGACCTCCGTTGCCGAATGGCGCACGGTGTCTCGTTGGGCTGCTTGAACCAGCCCGTCTTTGTCGTCGGTAAAAACCCAGGCCTGTTCCCGTGCTCGACTGATTGCCACGTAGACGCGGCGCGTATCGGTGACACCGATCGATTCGCGGCCAATGGCCGCAAAAACGATATCCACGGTCTTTGACTGCGCTGCGTCGGCGGTGACAACGTAGCCGTGGTTCAAATGCCCAAAGTGACGCGGAAGCGTCTTTTGATTCTCTAGCACTATCCCACCCTCAGGCGTGAATCCTGACACGGTCACGAGATCCCCGTTGTTGAGGCGGAACCGTCCGGTCTGATCGTAACCGTTTTCCGTGATCTTGAGCCGGTCACCAACGGCAACGTCGAGGTCTCGCACCGAATAGACCTGAAATTTCTTGGCCTCGTGCAGCGGCAGGGTCACCAGGGCGCCGCTGTTTTTCCGAACCAACACCTCGTTTGTCCGGTAATTGATGTCTTCCACTCGCACCCGCTCGCTGCGCCTGAATCCTTTGGCGTGCTGCTTGAACTGCACGACCAAGCCGCGCTCATAGTTGGCGGGGTTGGCGCGTTCGTTTTCCGTCCATCCAAGGTTTGCGGTGCGCGTGACCTTTTGATCGGTCGTGGCGATTTTCCCCTTTGTCCGAAGCTCCTTGCGTATGGCCGCCGTGATTATTTCGCCCTCGCGATGCGTCGGGCAAATGACAAGCGCCGTTGGCTTGTGACCAAATTGTCCCATGGTTTTTTCGACGTAGGCGGCGGCCAACTCACGCGGAAAGGCATCGGTCGTTGCCTCACGAATCTTTCCGTCCTTGTCCAAGATTTCGAGCCCGCTGGCGACGTTACCGCGGCTGATTGCCTCGACCGCCGCTTTCAATTGAGGGGTCTTCTGGCGGCGGATACTTTCGAGCCGCGCAACGCTCAATCCGGCCTTCTCTTCCAAAAACAAGAACGCGTCGCCACGCGGCACCGAACGGATTTGCGTCGGATCGCCCGCCAAGACGATCCGTGCAACGCCACGATCTTTGGCGAGCTTGAAAAGCGCCAGCATATCGCGATTGCCGATCATACCGGCCTCGTCGACCCACAACACACTTCCGCCTAATTTTGCCTGAAGTCTGGTGTCGACAAGGAGCCGTTTGACCGTGTCGGCCTCACCAAAGCCCTCACCCCGCAGCACGCCACGCGCGGCCTCAGCGGTCGGCGCACAGAGCACCATTCGCTTACCCCGAGCCTTGAGCTGAACGTTGATTTCTTGAAGGAGCGTCGTCTTGCCAGTGCCCGCACGGCCAACGACGCCGACAATCCAATCATGCGACCCCAGCACATGCAGCACGGCACTACGCTGCTCCTTATTTACTGGCGTCTCATCCTTGAGAAAAGCCGTGTGAAATTTACATGCCTCACGCTTTGCGTCGGTGTCCAGTCCAGTCACGGACGGCACGCGGCCACGACCGCCGCGAACAATGGCCATGAGGGCAGATTCCTCAGCGAGGATTTGCGGCGTTGTGACGCGCCGCTCGCCGCCGATCACGCCGAAGCTGGCGTTGGGGTCGCTGCGGAGGGCGGCATGCACCGATTGAATGCTCGCCCGTCCGATGGCGTGTTGAATCGCTCGCGCTAGCAATCGTTTTTCCGAGACAGTCGAGGCGCGTTCCAATTCGTGCCCCAGCGCGTAATGCAGACCGGAACGCGCATCCGCGATGCTATCCTTTGCGAGCCCCTGCGGCGCTGCGTGCGCTTCCGTCGAAATCAGATCCAACGCCCGCGCATCCTCCGCGCTCATGAATGACCGCCAGAGCCCGCGAAGTTGACGCATGTTGAGCGATGTGTTTTTGCCGCGCCGCGTCTTGGCACCGAGCGCCCCTTTGTCGTCAGGATTGACGATGCCCAGCGCC
>JBEHXD010000487.1:0-4658 GCA_048498875.1 Verrucomicrobiota bacterium | reverse complement strand
GTGCTCGGCGCGGCCCTGCTCGACCGCAACGATCGAGGTGCGGCTCCCAAAGCAGGAAGGTCAGAACCGAGATGCCGATGAGCACAATGGCTGCCTGGAGAAACATTGCCGGGATACGTTTCATGGTTGGATCGATGGGCGGCAAGGATGACGCAGTCCAATGAAGCGACCATGAAGGGTCGATGAAATCCGGGTGAAACCTGCCCCGCTAGCGCAGGAGGGGCATTACGCCCCGACGATTTTGGGGTGGGCGTCGGTTTCCACACCGACGCCTGTCGCCGGTATGGAAACCGGCGACCACCTACGGTCGGGGCGCAAAGCTCCCCCTAACCCAAGCGAATCTCAGTGGCCCAGGCGTTCCATCCGACCACTTGCCCACCGGCACCAGAAAGATGATCTCGGGTTCCGGCATGTCGGTGGCCTGCGCGTTATACACGACGGGGCCGGATCTGAACACGTCAGCAACGGTGTTTCAGGCGAGGTTAAATTGAGGGTTTTTTAGGAGTCGGTTGAGGAGGACAACGAGCTTTCTCATGACAGCGGTTATCGCGAGTTTCTTGGGCTTACCCGCAGCCAGGAGCCGTTGATAAAACTTTTTCAAGATCGGGTTGAAGCGGGTGGCGGTGATGGCGGCCATGTAGAGCACGCGGCGAACCTGGACTCTCCCACCGTGGATAGCCCGCCGGCCGCGAAGCTGGCCGCTATCGCGATTATAGGGCACGAGGCCGGCCAGAGCGCCGATCTGTTTGTCCTCCAAGTCGCCGAGTTCCGGTAGTTCGGCGAGGAGCGTGGCTGAGGTTACCGGCCCGACGCCCTGCACTTGTTGCATGCGTTCATGCTGCTTCTGCAGGGCCTCATCGGTCGCGATGGACGCGGCGATCATGGCTTCGAGCTGGGTGATCTGTCTTTCCAGGACCCTGCTCAATTGCCGGCTAAGTTTTTGCACGGAGCGGTCTCGGCTTTGATTCAATCTTTGCTGTTCGGTCGCAAGGATCTCGACCAACTGTTCCCGGCGTTGCACCAAGGCGGCCAATCGCTTGCGTAACGGCGAGGGCGCGTTCGTCGGAACGGGTTTCAGCAGCTCGCCGTAGGTGCGGAGGGTCATCGCATCGATCTGGTCTGTCTTAGCCAGCAGCCCACGGGCGCGGGCAAAGGCACGCACTCGCGTGGCGTTGATTAGGCTCACGTTTAGCGCGGCCGCCCACAGATCGGCCAGCAACGCTTGCTCATAGCCGCCGCTTGGTTCGCAGATCACCTGCACAGGACCGCCGACCTTGCGCAGCGCGACTAGCAACGCGCGTCGGCCGGTTGCGGTATTGGCGAAACGCTGTGGGCGTTGATCGCGGAGCGCCAAATCCAGGTAATCCTTGCTTATATCGATGCCCGCATAAGTCAGCGGGGCGAGGTGGTCGGGGGTATTCATAGACTCAGTCTTGCAATGCGAGCTGTCCGCCTGACGGCGGCGCTCATCCAACGGTTCGAGTTTCAGATGAATCCCCGGGGGACCAAGCTGACGTGCGGATTCCATTGCTGGTTCCGAGGTCATTGCGGTCTCACCCGGGAAAGGAGCTATCACCCGGTTTGGTGGCGACTTCCTCCGACGAGCTTAGGGCCCATTCTCGGAAGCCGCCACCAAACACCCGCTGCTCAACATACAAGGTCAGGAATTTGGAATCCTATGCATCGGCGAGTTCGTCCGAGAGGAAATCCATTTTCCTGACCTGACGTGTTCGGCTCGGCCATAGCATGGGCGGTCGCATCCCTACTTCAGTTCTGACCGGATTCATCGCGGATTAAAACGGCCGCGGGTTTCCCGCCGGTTAACCAAGGAACGTGGCACGAGGAGGGCAAGCCACTGGGATGTTCAGTCTGATGTAGGCGAAAATTTCTTCGATCAGTGAGGGTTCGATAGCCGAGAAGCCGTACCATGCGTTTCTTCACATTCTGGCACGCTGGTCCTCACCGTGCTTTGGTTGGCTTGTGAGGTTCACATGTTCCAGCCCTTTCAAGGACCTCCATAAAAGGTCATCACCGCTGAGAGCCTTCAAGGTCCCTGCAGCTGAAAATTTCTATTTCGTCTATATTTCGACGCATCTTCATCGTATTCCAGATAGCCAATTCGCACTAGCTCGTTGGCTATGTTGTAGAGACAGTTGTTTACCGGATTCTGCGACCAAAGTAGCGGTTTGATGTTAGGTATCTCATGATATTCGTTGGCGAACACACCTAAGGCCCGACCGATCAAAAAAAGAGCCACGTCAAAATCCACCCATTCATTCATGTCGTTTAAGTTTAATGGATTTTCTATCATAGGGAGGTTCCTCCAGTCGTTTGATATTCCTCGTAAATCATAACTCGCCGCCATTCCGGCTGCGTTCTCTCCAACGCCGCCTTATATTCCGGATACCCTATGCAGCCGGATGGAGCTATTGTCGTATGGGATTCTGAGTCTGGGTGAACCAAAAGCTTTGGATCTCTTTCGAAAACCGCGCGCTTAATAGCCCAAACGGGAAGTTTTTCTCGTCCACCTAATGACACCGGCAGAATGTTCCTAAGAATGTTCGGAGCCATACTAAAAATGGCTTTGGATGGAGTCGTGGAAAGACCCTGAATTTTGCCGGACGGCATATAAGTATTCACTGTACCTTTGATAATAATAACATCAAGCCCCGGCACCTCTTTTTCCCCCGGGCGCACCCCTAGCTTATCTCGAATTTCTCCGATGTCTGGTTTAGCGGTGCCAGTCATTGCACGAAACAGCCAATCATCGGGATTTGAAATGTCCGTTTCATTTTCAATTTTCCATCGTGGCTGAGAGCGAGGGGTGCTCGGCATTGGACTAATCAATGGAGCTGGTGGCGCCATGGGCGTCCGTACAGCAGGGCGTGCAAAATCTGCAGCGAATCGGAAATTTTGCCCGACATTAGAAGTGCTGGTGCTTGTCGAGATCCCCGGGGACGGCATTACCGGCGGTGCCTCAAATAAATAAATCTGCCGCCCATCAGAATCGATCGCATCAACCGGCGTGTTAACTATGAATGCGTATGCATTGAGCCCGGCTCGTTCCTCCATGGGATCTCTATTGAGCCAACGTCCTGCTGTTGGATTGTAGTACCTCTGGCCATAATATAAGAAACCTGTTTCGGTTTCAGCATACTTAGTCGAAAAACGGAAGACGAACTGGACAGCGACCGAGCCATCGGCGATGAGCGTTTCACCGAAGGCGTTGTACTCGTAGGTGGCGGACTTGGCGCCGGTTGCCATGTCGACGTAGCCGATGACGTTGCCGTTACCGTCGAAAGCCGCGCTGTGCGGTTTTAGGGTCTGGGTTCCCGGGTCTAGGATCTGGGTAAACAGCAGGCCACCCACCCCGCCGGCGCCTTGCAGGGACCCAGACAGGTCGAGGCCCCAGGCGTAGCTGGAGTTTAAGTTGAATGTTGAAGTTGAAGGATTCAGGAGCAGTTCGGCGGCGAGGTTCCAGCCGTCGTAGAGGAAGAGCCGCGAGGAATCCGGCGCCCAGGTACTGCCGTCCCATTTATACGCTTTCTTGGAAACACGCCGGCCCTGGCCGTCGTAGGCGAATTCCAGTTTTCGTTTCGGCGTGGTCGGCAGTGCCTGGTCGGTGGCCGTTGGCCACAGGGCCGAGCCGAAGGGGCCGGGTTGTGGGGTGTGGGCCGAGCCAAGAGGGCAGACCGTGTGGTGTCGGATTGATCCGCCACTGTCCGTCAAATCAGGGCAACCCTAGGTTTCCCATTTCCCAAACAACCATCCAAGGTGGGAAATGGACCGTGCCGAAAGGGCCGGGTTGGACCCCTTGCTAAGGGCGTATTTGGGCCCCTGACGTAGCAGGGTCACGTCACACGTCCTTGACGATAAGATGACCCGCGAGCCATTGCATGGCATCCATCGAGGGATGCTCCGGATGCGATCCGTCGCTCGCCTTGCCCCCGGTGTCGTATTGGACGACGACTACGGAATTCGCCACGGCAAACACCAGGTATCCGCGGACGACCCGCGGCAAGTGCACGGCCGTGGCCGCGGGGTCCTTGAGGGAGTCGAGGACGATCAAAGTTTTCTGCCCCGCGACATCCTGGATTGTTTCCACCGTGGTCTTCAAAAGCGCGAGGTGCTTTTCCGCCGTGTACCCACGCTGCCGGACCGCGGCCATGACTGCCTTGAGATAGGCCTCGTCCACCGGTCCTGCCGGTTTCGGCGCCCACGCCTGCGAGCCAAACACGACTCGCTCGATCCGGATCACGTGCCTCTGGTCGGCACCCACAATCGTGAAAGCCCCGCCCGGTTGATCGGTCGAATCGACGATCGAAACCGGCTGCCCAAAGGTCGGGATTTTCCGGGTGAAATCGATCGTGCCGTCCTTCGAGAATACCGCGTTGGCGGGGTCCGGCATTTCGGCGCGAGCGGAGACGGCAACGGCGAGGACGGCAACGAGCAGGAGCGGGAGTTTCATGGAATGTGCCAACAACCGTGGACCCAATCCGCCCGGATGGCAGCGCCAAAGTTGAGGTCTTGTTTGGGTGCTGTTAGAGGTCCCGTTAGGGACAGGTCAATAACAGGTAGGATCGATTTTTTGACCTGTCCCTATCACTCCCATCCGTGCAATTCGTGTAATCCGTGGTTGTTCGTCGTACTTGTCTCCG
>JBEHXD010000486.1:0-4659 GCA_048498875.1 Verrucomicrobiota bacterium | reverse complement strand
GGCTTTTTTTATGCCGCTGTTGGTGGCCGGCCTTGGCGACCAACTAGCCGCGACGGATTTCCGACCCCTTGAAACGAATGATCGTGCGGTAGACTTTTTTTACGCGACAGGTGATTTTCCCGGTGGAAACGTCAAAATGATCTGGAATTTCGATACGGTGTACGTCGACCACCGCGTGATAGCCGCGCTCCGAGAAAATATCGATCAACATGGCGAGAGCCAGCGGTTCGTCGAAAACCGAATCTTCGCTGTTGATGTTGGCGTGACCCGAAAGCGAATGCCGCGTGATGATCGGCATCATCTTTTTTTCGATCAAAGTGACGACCCGCTGGAAAATTTCCGGATGGTTCATCTCGTAACCGTCGAGACGCTTCACGAGTTCCTGGCGCGCATGCACCACGATCTCACTCGCGAGGGGAAGCAAACGCAGGCGGTCGTAGGTGCGTGGATCGAGTTCAAGCGAGCTCTGATACTCGAATTCCTTGAGGATGTTTTGTTCGACCTCGGCAATCGTGTCCTGCGCGTTGATGAGGTGGTAATAGAAAACATCCTTCAATGAGAGCAGGGCGTCCCAAGTCTGCTCCTTGAAAACGCGATAGCGCCGGCGCGCCAGTTTTTCGTCGAAATCGGTGGGGCGTTCCTCGGCGAGTTCGCCCTGACCCGTGCGGCGAACTTCCTCGTTCTGCATGAGGACTTCGCGCCCGCGTTTCAACTGGCGGTTGATGCTTTCCTTTTCGTCGACGAAAAGCACCACGATCTGGACCACGGGCTGGCGAAAATGAATCGCGAGCGGCGTGCCATAGAATTCACGGCGCAGTTGCGTCATCTTTTCGTAAAGCATCTTGAGGCACTCGACCTGCATCGTGGTGCGCGGAAAGCCGTCGAGGATGACCCCATCGCGATACTCGGGCTGCAGCAATCGGCGCAGCAAAACCGCAAGCACCTCACGGTCGCCGACCATGTTGCCCGCGTTTTTGATTCGTTTCATTTCCGGTGTGTCAAGCAAGGAACTCATCACGATCGGATGGCAGGTCAGTCCGCGGGTCTTGGCGATGAACGCTGTGTTTGTGCCTTTGCCTGCGCCGGGAGCGCCGCCCAGCAGGATGATTTCCTTGGGAAACCGGAGATGTTGCCGGCCAAAATGGGCCTCCAGGTCCGCCCAAATGGGTTCGAAAATGATTCTCGCGTCCTTGATTTCCAGTTCGCCGGAAGGCGCGGTCGAAAGCGGTGGAAGGGTGACGTTGGTTTTAGCGGTTTCGCTCATGCTAGGTTGCGCGCAGCTTAACCAGTGCCGGTTGAGCGAGGCGACAACAAATGGCAAATTACAGTCAGACCGTTTGAACTAACGGATTGCTTTATGACGCTGAATTTCCGGGATGATCGGGCGGCCTCATACCTGAAGGCTGGGGTCGCCGAAGTGCGCCCGAAGCGAAATAAATTTAGCTGCCTTTGCGCGGAAGCACGCGGGCCGGGGTTTCCATCTGGCCGCGAGTGACACCGAGTTGGTTGATCAACTTCAGCTCGCGCCAGAGTTCGACGCCGCTGATTTTCCCTGTGATTAGTTCCCGGTAACGTTCGATCGTGCGCTGCACCTCGGGTGCCGTCTCGGTGAGGAATTCGATCCGGAATGACCGCGCCCCCAAGGCGATGAGCCGTTCGGCGTATTCCGCGCCGGTTTGTGCGCGGCTGTTGAACACCGTGTTCCTGCAACCGGCGTCGGCCTTGAGCGGATGTTCGGCACCGACGCGATCGCGCAGGGCGACGCGATGCGAATCGCACGGGCGTCCGCAATCGCGATAGTCTTTGCCCGTAGAGAGAAACGCGCAGAACACGCAATGCTCCATGTGAAACATCGGCATGTGTTGGTGAAGCGTGATGTCGAACCAGCGGCCCGGCGCGTTTTGGAGCAGTGCTTCCAGCTGGGCGATATTGAGGTCGTAGGATGCGGTGACCCGCTCAAGCCCGTACTGGTTGATGAAGTAGTCGGCAGTCAGCGGATTCGCCACGTTGAGGGAAAAGTCCCCGCGCATGCGTTTACCGGCGAACCACTGCAGGTGGTCGTAGTTGCGCACGAGGTAACCGTCCGCTTCGCACGATAACACCTGTTTGATGATCCATTCCTCGCCCGGTTTGAAGATGCGCGGGGCCGCCACCCAAATGGATGGATTTTCGATTTTCGATTCGGGATTTGCGAACGGAGAGATGTCGGATGCCGCGTGAAGTAGCCGGAATTGCTGCACGGCGTCGCGGTAGTGCTTCGGGTTTTCGAACTCACAATAGATCGTTCGAGCTCCCGCGGCCCACGCGGCGGCCAGCTGGTGAAGTTCGCGGATGACCGCGATGAGTTCCGCGTTGGCGGTGGAAACCGTTGTCCCCGACGGCCCTGACTGGTGCGCGGCATCCGGATGAAGGGGTGCGATACCTGTCGGTGCCAGATTGTCATTAATCGCCCATCGCTTTGGCAGTGCACGTTGCGCTTCGAGTTCGGTCACGACCCGGCGGCGCAATTCATTGAGTTCGCTGACGGGAAGAATCACCGCTCCTTCGAGATGATTATGAAGCGTGCCCAGTTTGAACGGTGTGCCGCCAAGGCGTCCGAATTGGTCGGACAGGCGCTCGCTGGTAAGCGGCTGTTTCTCGGCGCGCGCGAGCGGCGAGGCGGTGTCGGCTTGCGCGATGTGGCCTTCGGCATCGCGGGCGATGAGGGTGAGTGGCGCGCCGGCGTGCCCGTGGACGTCGAGGGTGATCTCGCGCCGAAAACGAATTTGATCGCCTTCAAAGGTCTGCCGGACGCGGCGATCCAATTCGGGGTCGTTGGTTTTCCAGACCCGGTCACCGACATGAATACGGGTAAAATCGATGTCGTCCCGGCCGAAGCGCAATACGGTGTCGTTGCCGTGATGATCGACGAAATAGATGCGTCCCCCTTGTTCTTTTTCCGCCGGGCGACCCGCGTCGAAAACCAGTCCGTCGCCCGGTTTGGCCGGACCTTCGAGCTTGATTGCGACCTGATCGGAACCGACCCGCAGTACGCGCCCGAGATAAACTCCGCGTTTGGTCCCGAAACGCGCATGGGCCAGTTCCTGATTTTGAATTCCGCGAAACCAGCCGGTGTAGAGTCCGCGTGAAAATCCCATTTCCAGATCGTAGCGCGATTCCTTCCGCACATCGGCCATGACGTCCGGTTCGGAGATCGACGGGGAAGCACCGAAGACTTCAGTCATCACACGGTCGAGAGCCCGGCGATATACCCGGGTAATGCTGGCCACATATTCCGCGCTTTTCAAACGGCCTTCAATCTTAAGGGAGGCAACCCCGGCTCGAACCAAATCTGGCAGTACGTCCAACCCGGAAAGATCCTGCGGGCTGAGCAAATAGCGGCGGTCACCCAAGTCCACGGTTTTGCCGTCCGCAATCAGATCGTAGGGCATGCGGCACGCCTGCGCGCATTCGCCCCGGTTGGCGGACCTTCCGCCCAATGATTCACTCGTGAGGCACTGTCCCGAATATGCCACACAGAGAGCTCCGTGAACGAATACTTCCAGCGGCATTGGAGCTGCCGACGCACCTGTTTCCACGCCTTGCCCTTCGTTCGCCGCGGCTCGGATTGCGGCGATCTCCTTCAATGAGTTTTCCCGGGCAAGAACCACCAGATTGGCGCCGAGTTTGCGCGCAAATGCGACTCCCGCGGCGCTCGTTACTGTCATTTGAGTTGAGGTGTGGATGGGGAAGTCCGGGGAAATTCGCCGGATTAAGCGGCATATTCCCACGTCCTGGACAATCGCAGCATCCACTCCAGCGGTGATGATGGACCGCAAATATTCCTCCGCGGCGGCAACTTCATCGGCAAAGACCAGGGTGTTGAAGGTCACATAACCCCGAACCCCGCGCCGGTGGAGAAACTCCATAAGCTTCGGGAGATCGGCTACCGTGAAATTTTTTGCCCGCATCCGGGCGTTGAAGCGTTCAAGTCCGAAATAAATCGCATCAGCACCGTTTTCCACCGCGGCCCGGGCGCAGTCCCAATCCCCGGCGGGTGCAAGCAATTCGGGCCGCACCACGGTCATAGGTGACGTGGGAACAGGGTCAGAATGGTGAGCAGGTAAGGACACGATGGACAGAACTACCACTGTTTCATGAAACCGTTTGGCCTGCAAATCCAGCTTGGGAAGGCGTCACAAATAATGTTTCTTTGTTAATGCGCTTTTGCGGGACCAACCACCGCTCTTGCCGCGTCGGCAAAAAGCGACGCGCCCTGGCCGAGGTGATGCCGTCTGTGACGGGCGAGCGCAATATCGCGAGAAGGCGTCATTCCGGTGAATTTGCGAAAGATCAGGCCTTCAGGGTCAGTGGCGCTCCGTGCGCTTAAAGGAAGCACACTTATGCCGAGATTCATTGCGGCGAGTGACTTAACTGTAGCCAATTGTCCGCACCGATGAGCGATTTTGGGTTCAAACTGGTGCTCGCCACAATAGCGCTGGATTTGGGACGTAAGGGTGGAGGTTTCGCCAAGGAGGATAAAATTTTCATGGCGCAATTCATCAAATGTCACCTTTTCGGCCGTGGCCAGCCGGTGGGATGAACTCATGGCGAGCATCAGCGGCTCACTGTAGAGCTTCTCGATATGGAGCCTGGGCTCGTTGATGGGGAGGGAGAGCA
>JBEHXD010000485.1:0-4668 GCA_048498875.1 Verrucomicrobiota bacterium | reverse complement strand
CGCTGATCGAAACCCATCCTGCGGGGTGAGGGCACCCCGCCTACAGATGGGGGCTGGCTCAATAAAGACGGTTTGAACCACTGATGTCACTGATGGGCACTGATGAAAAAGCCGGGAGAAGTTGATTGGGCATTGGATGCCCTAGAACCATTTTTTCTTTTTCAGATAGATCGCCATCACGACGGTGGAAACCAGGGTCAGTGCCGAGGCGAACAAATAGCCGTGGGGCGATTTCAGTTCCGGCATGTGTTCGAAGTTCATGCCGTACCAGCCGCCAACGAGCACCGCGGGCAGGGTGATGGCGGTGAGGGCGGTGAGGAATTTGATGCCCTCGTTGGCCTCGAATGCCGCCTTGTTGAGATAAATGTCGAACGCCATCATCAGGCGCTCGTGATAACCAATGGTGGTTTCCTCGAGGCGCGAGAGATTGTCCTTCAGGTTGCGGAAATAGGGCAGGAGCAATGCGCGGATGTACTTGCTGTCGCCGCGCGCGAGCCGGTCGATCACGTCGCGCTGCGGACGCACAATCTGCCGGAGGCTGGTGAAATCCTTGCGCACCTGCAGGAGTTCGGAAACGAAGGCCTTCGAGCTTTCCTGCGTCAGCACGGTGTCCTCGATTTTCTCCAGTTCATCGTGCAGCTCGGCCAGCATGGGTTGATAATTGTCGACGAGCAGGTCGAGCAGCGAATGCGCGAGACGGTCGGGGCCGCGTGGACCGGGTCCCACGTTTTTCGTGAGCCGTTCGATCAACGAGGCGACGGAGCGCAGGGGCGTGGTGTGAAACGTGACGAGAAATTCCTTGCCGAGAAACAGGTCGAGTTCCGTGGTCGCGAACTTGTCCTTCTGGGTGAAGTCAACACCGTGAGTGACCATGAAAAGATAGTCATCGTAGTCCTCGATTTTTGGCAGGCTGCTCGGCGTCAGGCAGTCCTCGATCGCCAGCGGGTGGAAATGAAACAGCCCTTCCAGCACGGCTTTGCTTTCCTCAGCAGTCGGGTTGTCGAGGTCCACCCAGACAATCAGACCCTTGTCCGCCTGCACGAGGCGCAGGGCTTCCATCTCCAGGTCGCGCCCCACGAGTTTGCCTTCGCTGAAGATGAAGGAGTGAATCATGGAGGCGCGGTGACCGGGGTGAGCCGGCGCTATTTTGATTCAGGGCCGAGGATTTTGTTCTCTAATTCCTTCACCGTGGCAATAAACGCCTCGGGCGTGGGCGCGGCAAAAAGCGCTTCGCGCTGCGGGGCCTCCTTGATCAGGCGGCAGAGTGAGCCCACGAGCATGAGATAGTCGCCCGGATTCGACTTCGGCGTGCCGAGCACGAACATCAACCGGACGTTTTGGTTGCTGTTTTCAAAGAGGACGCCGGTGTCGCTGCGGCCCACGGCGATCACGATTTTTTTCACGTGCTCGGTGCGCGCGTGGGGCAGGGCGATCTCGTTGCCGAGGCAGGTGGTGTCGAGGCGTTCGCGCGCGAGCAATTCGTTGTAGAAACCCTGGAAATTGGCGACGTCGGGATGATTTTCCAGCAGTTTGGCCACTTCATTGATCGCGGTCGTGCGTTTCGTGCTTTGCAGCTTGAGCAGGATGCGATCGGGAGCGAGGAGTTGGGAAAGTCGAACGGCCATGCGCGAGAATAAGTTAAAGAGATTCACGGCCCCGGTGGTTGGCAAGGACGGAGTAGTAAAAATCCAACGACAAAAAAGCGCGCCGATGCGGTGCGTTCCACCACTTGGTTGCGAGCGGAGGTTTTGAACCACTGATTGCGCTGATGCGGCACCCCGCCTACAGGAAAAACAATGTTCGCTCAGTCAGGATATCTTGAACCACTAATCCACACTAATGGGGCACTAATTTAGATCTCTTGGGATTGGGGTTGGGATCAGTGAAGATCAGTGGCCATCAGTGGTTAAACCGTCTGATTTTTTAGCCACGAAGAGTCACGAAAAGGATCTTGAGTGTGGGTGTGGATGTGTAGAGCGCCCATAGGCGCCGTGGAGGCGTTTACAGGAAAATTTGAACCACTGATTTTCACTGATGGGCACTGATTAAAACCTCAGAGTTTTGGGGCTCGGATTAGTGAGGAATTAGTGGCCATCAGTGGTTAAACGGTCTGATTTTTAGCCACGAAGAGTCACGAAAAGGATCTTAGGTTGGGGCGTGGATGTGTAGAGCGCTTATAGGCGCTGCGGGAGTGCTTAGGGAAAGGGGTTGAACCACTGATTACACTGATGGGCACTGATAAATTCCTGGGGTCCGGATTAGTGGGTATTAGCGACCATTGGTGGTTAACAAAGGTTGGGTGTGAAGGCCCCTTCGTCCACGGCGCGCCCAGCGGTCGCGCCCTACCTTCAGAAATTCACGGTGGAATCTCCATTGGTCGAGTGGGATTGTTTTGGGAGGGCGGGCGACGTTTTTGAATTCCGCGCCGGAGGTGCCATTAAAAATTGCCATGGGGTGGCGGATTTTCTTCCCTAGGTTCACTTCATGGGCCTAAAAAAAACGTGCGTGAACTCCGCCTGGGCTGATGGCCGGCGATCGCCGGTCTGGTTGGTGGGACTGACAACCTTCGGGATTCTGGCGCTCGAACTCGCCCTGATCCGCTGGACCTCGTCGCAAATCCGGGCCTTTGCCTATTTCAACAATCTGGTGCTCATCGGTGCGTTTCTCGGCATGGGATTGGGTGTGGCCCTCGGCAGGCGATATCCGGGACTGGTCTATTGGGTCGTGCCGGCAATGCTGGTGGTCGCCCTCCCGCTCGCGTTTTCGGAGTCGTTGGGGCTGGTGCACCTGACGTTTCCGGACCGGGCGATTTCGCTCTGGGGCGGGATGAAAGTGGACGCGAATATCGGGATTTTTGCTCAAAACATCACCGTATTTCTGGCGTTGTTTTCGGCGATTGTAGCGGTCTTCACGTGTGCGGGAGCGCCCTTGGGCTGGTTGTTTTTGCGGCTGCCGGTTTTGCGGGCTTATTCCGCGGATTTAATCGGATCGTTGCTCGGCATCGCGGCTTTTGCGGGAGTGGCGTGGATGCAGGCGGGCCCGGCGGTGTGGCTGGCGCTCGGCCTGCTCCCGTTTGTCTGGCTCTGCCGCAATCTGCCGGTGGCGGTTCTGGCTTTGGGGGTGATCGGGCTGGGCCAGTTCTCGGTCAAGGATGCCCTGTTTTCCCCGTACAACCGGATAGATTTGCACCGCACCGACCTTTGGCTCGAGCTTCAGGTGAACCGGGATTTTCACCAGTACCTGCATGATTTTTCCCCAGGACGGCTGGAAAGCGCGACACTCCCGCCTGAACAGCGCAAATTCCTGCGTGGGATGAAAAATCTCTACGATCTGCCGTTTCTGGTGAACGCCCACCGCGGATCCGCGGCGGTGGTGGGCGCGGGCACCGGTAACGATGTGCAGGCGGCGTTGCGCCACGGCTACGGACAGGTGACGAGCGTGGATATCGACGGGCAGATCATTGCGCTCGGCCGGCAGTTGCATCCCGAGCAACCCTATGCCCGGCCGGGCGTGCGCACCGTGGTGGACGACGCGCGGTCTTTTTTTGGCCGGGACGATGGTACGGTTTACGACGTGGTTTGTTATGGCCTGCTCGATTCCCACGCGATGAGTTCCGCGATGTCGACGCTGCGGCTGGACAATTACGTGTACACCGAGGAAGGGATTCGTGCAGCGTGGAAACATGTCGGACCCCAGGGACATCTCTCGCTGGCCATTTCCTGTGCTGCCGGCCGGTGGTTTTTTGAACGATTGTATTGGACGATCGCCCGCGCCACGGGGATTGAACCGGTGGCATTGTACAGTCCGTTGCATTCCTCCACAGTGACGTTTCTGGTGCCCAGACCAGGCGTGGTGCTGGATGCAGCCGAGCTGTCGCGACGCAATCCCATCCTGCCGCAGGCCAGGGCGGAACAGGTCCTGACTCCGAACGACGACTGGCCGTTTCTCTATGTCAGACCGGATATTTTCCCGTGGGGGTATGCGGTGGTGCTCTGCTTTGTGCTGGGCCTGGCTGCGATCACGATACCGAAGGCCTTTGGCTTGTCGCCGGGTATGGGTGGTCTCGACTGGACGTTGTTTTTGATGGGCGCCGCATTTTTGCTCATCGAGACGCGCGGGGTCACCAGCATGTCGCTTCTGTTCGGTTCCACCTGGGTGGTGAATGCGGCGATTTTTGGCGGCATCGTGTTGATGGTGCTGCTCGCCAATCTCGGCGTACAGCAGTGGAGTTTGCGCGATCCCCGACCCTGGTTCTGGCCGCTGTTTGCGGCGGTGGCATTGCTTTATGTGTTTCCGGTCGGCTGGCTGCAAACGCTGCCGCTGGTAGCGCGGGCGGCATTGGCGGGAATTCTGACGGGACTGCCGGTGGGACTGGCAGGGCTGATCGTTCCGATGTTACTGGCGCGTTCGAAGAATCCAGCGGTGGCGTTGGGCGCGAATCTGCTCGGCGCGGTGCTGGGAGGTTGCCTCGAATATTTTTCCATGGTGGGCGGCTTGCGATCCACCGCACTGATGGCGCTGATGCTTTATCTCCTGGCGTTCGCGCTGCTCAGACGTTCGCAATCGGGGGGCACGTTAAAAGCCGCCTAGTGGAAATAAAAAAGGCGCGCTGGTGAAGCGCGCCGAGGTAGGGCGGAGTATCATTCATCCGCAGGGTTTGGATTCGGG
>JBEHXD010000484.1:0-4674 GCA_048498875.1 Verrucomicrobiota bacterium | reverse complement strand
GAATTTCGGACCCGACCAATCCCTCCAGCTTTCACGTGGGCGACCCAAACCAATGGACCTACCAGCCCGGTGCCAGCCAGACCGCCGATCAGGCGCTCGCGGCGCAGAAGGCCGACGTCGCCGGTTGGGATGCGCTGGTCAAGAGCCTGCCTCCGGCATTTTTCACCGCGTTCAAGCTCGATTTGAACCAGCAAACGCTGAGTCAGCTCAAGTCGCTCACGTATACGACGCCCAGCGGATTCACGATTCCCGAGGACAATGTTTCGAAGGGCACGGAGTTTGAAGTGTACGCCAATCCTCTCCGCAACCTGCGGCTGACGATGAATGCCTCGAAGTCGGAAGCGGTGAGAAATAACGTCGGCGATCTGGCGCTCAACGATCTCGTGACGCAGATCAACACGGCGCTGAACACCACGGCCGCCGGTACTCTCCGCAACGGGTCGGGCGCCACGGCGACGACGGCGCTCGCCAACTGGAACGCCAACTTCTGGGCCTCGTGGCTTTCCGTGAAAGGCCAGGAAGGCAACGCGGTGCCAGAACTGCGCAAATGGCGCGCGAACCTCGTGGCGAATTATGATTTCACGAATGGATTCCTGAAAGGCGTCAATGTCGGCGTCGCCTACCGCTGGCAGGACAAGGTGATCATCGGATACAAGCCAACCTACTTCATCGGCGACAAGCAGACGGACAATGCCTTCCTCGCGACCTCGGCCAAATTCGATCTGAACAATCCGTATTACGGCCCGTCGGAAACGAACATCGATCTTTGGGTCGGCTACAAGCGCCAGCTCAGTCGGAAGATCACGTATAACATTCAGCTCAACGTTCGCAATGTGGGCAAAGGCAACTCCCTGATCCCGATCACGGTCCAACCCGATGGAACGGTCGCCGCGTGGCGCATCGCTCCCACTCAAATCTGGAGCGTGACCAACACACTGTCGTTCTGATTTCTGCGGAACCGGGTGTAAGCTGCGCCTCCCGTCGTTGGGGAGGCGCAGCGAGATCGGAAGGGTAGGGCGCTTTATCCCTAAAGCGCCGCGGGCCATCACATGAATTGCACAATTAGTCCCGCGACCGTGAACGG
This sequence comes from Verrucomicrobiota bacterium, assembly GCA_048498875.1. GTDB lineage: Bacteria > Verrucomicrobiota > Verrucomicrobiia > Opitutales > Opitutaceae > Lacunisphaera. The sequence continues at coordinate 3,590 of JBEHXD010000484.1, read as the reverse complement.
CGGATTAATGCGTCGAACTTTCACTCGCGATGTCACGGTTGAACACCTTGATTGCCTCGCTCATCCTGACGGCGGATTAAGGATAATCCGCCCTACCTCAGAATCGGTGAGAGCGCTCGTTTTGGATTCCATGCCCTGATCACTATTGATCCTTATGAAACTCTCACTTCGACGAATGACGGTTTGCCTCATCCTGCTCTGGTTTGCGACGAACGGAACGGCGGGCGATACAATCCGTGCGGAAATTCCGCTGTTGAGTGACTGGAAGTTTCATTTGGGCAGCATCGCGGAGGCGTCGGCGGTTAAGTTCGATGACGCGGCGTGGGCGGTGATTTCGCTGCCCCATGGGTGGCGGTTGTCCGATCAAAAGACGGGCAGCGATCATTACTTCCACGGCGACGGCTGGTATCGCCGGCGTTTCAAGATCGACGATGCCTGGCGCGGTCGGCGGCTGTTTCTTCAATTTGACGGGGCGAATCGCAGTGCGGAAGTTTTTCTCAATGGCCAGCGCCTGGGCGTGCATCGAGGCGGGTTTGCGCGCTTTCGTTTTGAAATCACCGATGCAGTCAAGTTGTCGGAAGATAATGTGCTCGCGGTGCGGGTGAACAACGACCGCGACGACAACATGATTCCGGTCAGTGCGGACTACACGTTTTTTGGCGGGCTCTATCGTGGCGTCAGTCTGGTCGCGACGGATCCGGTGCATATCGATCTGCTCGATTACGCGTCGCCGGGCGTTTATGTGACCTCCCGCGAGGTAACGCGGAAATCGGCACAGTTGGAAGTCGTGGCGAAGCTGGTGAACGATCAGACGAACGGGGTGGAGACGGTCGTTCGCGTTACGGTGTTCGACGCCGACGGTCATCCCGTCGCGGTGGAGAAGAAAACGGTGATGCTGGCGGCCCAGGCGCGTCTGGCGACGACCCTGACGTTGAGCGTCGCACAACCGCATCTCTGGGATGGATTGGCTGATCCCTATCTTTATTCCGTTCGAACCGAGATCGTCGCCGGAGACACGATTCGTGACGAGGTCACGCTACCGTTGGGATTGCGGTTCTTCGCCGTGGATCCCGAGCGAGGGTTTTCGCTTAACGGACATTACCTCGATCTGCGCGGGGTTAACCGGCATCAGGACTGGTCGGACAAAGGCTGGGCCACTACGGAGGCGGAGGAGCGCGAAGATTTCGCGCTGATTCGCGAGATGGGCGCGACGGCGGTGCGTCAATCGCACTACCAGCAATCGCAATCGTGGAATGATCTGGGTGATCAGCGAGGCATGATCATGTGGGCCGAGCTCGCCTATGTGAACGAGGTGCGGGACAACCGGGAATTTTTCGACAACGCCAAAGAGCAGCTGCGCGAACTGATCCGGCAGAATTATCACCATGCTTCGATCCTGTTTTGGAGCATCGGCAATGAGACGTTTGTCCGGGACAGAAAGGTGACGGCCGCGGATGCGAATGACCGGCTGCTTGAGGAACTGGCTGCTGTGGCACGCGCCGAGGATGGAACCCGGCTTTCGACTTACGCCAGCAATGGCGACGGCAGTGAGCCGCGCGCCACATTTACGGACGTGGTCGGATTCAATCATTACTTCGGCTGGTACCGGGGCACGTTGGACGATTTTGCCGTGTGGCTCGATGCGCAGCATGCCGCGCATCCGCAGTTGTGCCTGGGCATGTCCGAGTACGGCGCGGGAGCAAATATTGCGCACCACGAGGATCCTGCAAAAAAGCCCGAGGCGCGCGGCCAATGGCATCCCGAGGAATGGCAGGCGGCTTACCACGAGGCTTACTGGCAGACACTCGCGGCCCGTTCGTGGGTGTGGGGCAAATTCATCTGGTGTATGTTTGATTTTTCCAGCGAAGGGCGGAACGAAGGCGGAATTTCAGGAGTGAACGATAAAGGTCTGGTCACCTCCGACCGGAAAACCCGCAAGGATGCGTTTTACTGGTACAAGGCGAACTGGAGCGAAGAACCAGTGCTTTATATCACAAGCCGGCGTTTTGTTAAACGGACCCAGGCAGCGACCCAGGTGAAGATCTATTCCAATGCTGGAACCGTGGAGTTGAAGGTGAATGGAGTTTCACTGGGACGGAAAAGCAGTTCGAATCACATTTTTCTCTGGTCCAATGTGTCGCTGACGAAAGGCGAAAATCGCATTGAGGCCAGCGCGACCCGCGAGTCGCAGGTTCTCACGGATAGTTGTATGTGGACTTATAACGCGCCCTGAAATTGTGCAGCAGGCCGGATGATTTAATGCCAGCTGTACCGGGTGGGGCGGGGCGTTGCTTGACAGGGGTGGGCGGTGGGCCCGGAATTGAGCCCTATGAGTCAGGCGACCAGCCAGTCCATTCCCTCGCAACCGCATACTACTGATGCGCAGTCCACCGTGATGAAAATCCTGTGGGCGCTGAGCCTGTCGCATCTCATCAACGACACGTTGCAGGCGCTGCTGCCGTCGATCTATCCGGTATTGAAGGATTCGTATGGGCTAAACTTCACGCAAATCAGCAATATCACCCTGACTTATCAGATCATGGGCTCAATCTTGCAGCCACTGGTGGGTTTCTACACGGATCGAAAACCTTTGCCCTATTCCCTGCCAATAGGAATGGGCGCCACTCTGGTCGGTTTGGTGATGCTTTCTCAGGCGAGTAGTTACTATGGACTTTGCGTTGCGGCAGCGATTGTCGGAATAGGATCGTCTATTTTTCATCCCGAGTCGTCCCGCGTGGCGCGAATGGCTTCCGGGGGGAAACATGGGTTCGCCCAATCGTTGTTTCAGGTCGGCGGAAACCTTGGCACATCGTTTGGTCCTCTTCTTGCCGCGCTCGTCATTACTGCGCACGGGCAGGCCCATATTCTTTGGTTCACGCTGCTGGCATTGGCGGGAGTGTTATTGCTGTCACGCGTGGGTGGCTGGTACCGGCGCAATCTGTATCGGCTCAAGCCCAAATCCCGCGTGGGCGATCCTGACCACATCGTGCTTTCCCGGGGAAAAGTGATCGGAGCCCTGGCGGTGCTCGTCGCGCTGATCTTCTCAAAATATTTTTATCTGATCAGTCTGACGAACTACTACACGTTTTACGTAATCAATAAATTCGGCGTTTCAGTGCAGACGTCGCAATATTGCCTGTTCGCTTTTCTCTTTGCGGTGGCGGCGGGAACGATCATCGGCGGGCCGGTGGGCGATCGCATCGGACGCAAGCTGGTCATCTGGATTTCAATTCTGGGCGTGGCGCCGTTTTCGCTGTTGCTGCCTCATGCAGGATTCGTTGGCACCATCGTGCTGACTGTGATCATCGGGGTGATTCTCGCCTCGGCCTTTTCTGCGATCATCGTTTACGCGCAGGAACTGGTGCCCGGAAACGTTGGCATGATCGCGGGCCTGTTCTTCGGCCTCGCCTTTGGCTCGGCCGGCATCGGCTCGGCGCTGCTTGGCCGGTTGGCGGATCACACGAGCATCCTGCACGTGTTTGAGGTCAGCGCGTATTTCCCACTGATCGGTTTACTCACGGCGTTTCTGCCGGAGGTGGAGCCGAAGAAGCTCGCGCCGCGCGCATACAAACGCTGCTGAAAGATTATAA
>JBEHXD010000483.1:0-4693 GCA_048498875.1 Verrucomicrobiota bacterium | reverse complement strand
GGGAAGGTGTCCCCGACGAGTTCGGCGGAGGAGGCCTGCCAGAGTGCGCAAGCGGCGCTGCTGGCCATCTGGATCTGGCCATTCGTATCCAACACGAGCACGGCAGGGCCGGAGTTACCTAGAGTTTTAAAGGAAAAACTGGGGGTCGAGGTATGCAAGGATGCTAGCTTTGTAAATTGTCGCCTTTCCTCGGCCAGCCAAGAGTCGCAGACCGGGGTTGAGGAAGGTGATCTTTAAATTCCTTTTACTAAATTTAGGAAAAAAAGATTAAAGCCGTAGGTATTAACCCGCAGAACCGGCATCAACCCAGTCACGCACCCGTTGCTCCAGAAAATCGATCCACACGGGCTGGTCATTAAGGCAGGGAATGTGCTCAAACCACTCGCCGCCGGCCTCTTTGTAGGACTCTGCTCCCTGCACCCGAATCTCTTCGAGCGTCTCCAAACAATCGGTGACAAACGCCGGCGTAATCACCAGAAGTTTCTTTTTTCCGGCCTTCGGCAGATCCTTGAACTCGTAATCCGTGTAAGGAGTCAGCCATGGCTCACCCGCCAGACGCGACTGAAAGGACATCGACCACTTTGCCGGATCGAGTTTCGCCAGGCGGACAAAGGCGTTAGTGGTTTTGGTGACCTGAGCCCGATAGCAGGTGGAATGAACCGGGCTGCAAACATTACAGCAGTCTTCCACCTTCAAGCAATGGGCATGCGACGAATCCGCCTTCGTCAAGTGACGCTGCGGAATGCTGTGGTAACTGAACAGGAGATGGTCGTGCGGTTTTGCCAGATACGGGCGGGCGCTCTCCACGAGAGCCGCGATGTAGTCGTCATCCTCAAAATACGGTTGGACCGTTTCGATTTTTAACCCCGGAGCGATCCGCGTGGCTTCCGCCCGGACTTTCACCACGACCGTTTCCCAGCTCGACATCGCATAGTGCGGATACTGCGGAAAGAGGAGCAGTCGATCGACGCCGCTCGCGATGATTTTCTCGAGCACCGCGGGAATCGACGGATTGCCATAGTTCATCGCCAGTTCGATGGGAAGGTCGACCCGTTGTTGCAGTTTTTCCTGCGTGCGTTTGCTGGTGACGATCAAGGGCGATCCTTCCCCGGTCCAAATAGTGGAATAAGCATGCGCCGATTTCGGCGCCCGGAAGGGTGTGATAATTCCATTCACCAAAATCCATCGCCAGGGCTGGGCCGGTTTGTCGATGACTCGTTCGTCCCCGAGAAATTCACGCAGGTAGCGACGAACATCCGGAACCGACGTGGAATCGGGGGAGCCAAGGTTGAGCAGTAGAACCGCACTTTTGGGCATATCGCGCCCATTCATCAAACGAGGCCCCGGGTTTGTCAAATGAGTGGTGCCGAAACGTCCCGAATTCGTCCCGATTGGGCAAATTCCACCTTACTCGGCCTGTTCCTTTAACTTGCGAGGCTAAATATCTCCTGATTCATTCCGATTCAGGAGATGGGCGCACGCCAAGGCGTGCATTGATTAACGCGTCTTCTTAATGACATCACCATTCTTAACCCCGTTTTCAGGCGGTGGCCGTGGTTTGGCCGTCTTGCTGCTTGGATGCGGGGTGACACCGTTGAAGGCGGCGATGGGAGACGATCTCGCTTCCGCGGCTCCTTCGGTTTGGATGGCAATCAGCGTACTCGGTGTCATTGCTCTGCTGGTTTGGTTTGCCCGGCGCTCCCGGCTGAAAATCGAACGTGATGCCGCGCAAGCGGTGCAGCAGATAACCGCACTGATCGAGAGCGCCGATTGCCTGTTGTGGGAGGCACGGGTGCAAATCAACGGGGAGAAATGGAACTGGGAATTCACTCTCCATACCTCGGCGCTGTCACGCCGGCTTTTTGGCGCGGAGAAGCCACCGCCCGAACTGGGACTTTGGTACAAATTCAAAATTCCCGAGCGCGAGGAAATGGACAAGCGCGCCCGCGAAGCGCTGCTGGGGGGACAGAAAAGCTATGAGCAGCGCTTTCAGGTTCTGTCCAGCAATGAAACCCTTTGGCTGCATGAAAACGTCACCATCGTCCGCCTGGGCGAAGGGCGATTCCGTCTCAGCGGCCTTGCCACTGACATCACGGAGCAGCGCAAGGCGGAACTGACCAATCGCGCCGCCCAGGAACAGCTCCAGCAGTTGCTCGCCCACGCCAATTGCATGATCTGGCAGGCGGACGTCACCCGCAATGAAGCCGGGGATTTCCATTGGGATTGGTTTGTGCCGCGCTCGGAACTTTACCGGCGGATGATGCAGAATGTTCCTGATGAAAAAGCGGTCATGCCGTGGGGATTGATCAATGTACCGGAGTTTCCCGAACTCGAAACCCGCAGTCGGGATGCCATGACTCGCGGGCTGCCCGGATACGAACAGATCTTCCGGGTGATCCAAAACGATCACGTCAGCTGGATGCATGAACAGGCCGCAATCACCCATTTGGGAAAAAATCACTGGAAAATCGAGGGCGTGGTCATGGACATTACCGCCCAACGTCGTGCGGAGGAAGCCCGCCGGGCGAGCGACCGGCAGTTACAACATTTGCTGGAGCGGGCGGACTGCACCATCTGGCAGGCCAGGGTCACCAGGTCTCCTGACGGAAAACTAAATTGGGAAATGTACATTCCCCCCTCGCGGCTGCACCGGCGGATTTATACCGGCCGTACCATCGAGGGAGACGGTTTTAAATGGGATCAGCTGAACGTTCCGGAATACAACGAAATGATCCAGCGGTGCGAGAAAGCCATTTTGGACAACTCTCCGGGTTACGAACAGGTGTTTCACGTTCCCCAGCAAGGCGGTGACGTCTGGCTGGCGGAACAGGTCAGCATCACGGGCACCGCCGCCGACGCGTGGGACCTGGTTGGTATCATCACGGACATTACGATAAGCCATGAAGCGGAGGAAGCGAAGCGGGCAAGTGATGCCCAGCTCCAACAGGTGCTCGAGCTGGCCGACTGCATGGTCTGGCACGCGAAAATTTTTCCGCTGCCGGGCGAAGTGTACGACTGGAAAATCACCGCCCACCGGTCGGTGCTTTATCGCCGCCTCTTCGGGGAAAACAATGCGATCGCCAATGCTCTCGACTGGCGCAAGTTGAACGTTCCCGAGATCGACGAGATGGACCAGCGTTTTTCGCAGGCGTTTCGCACCGGCGCCACGGGCTACGAAAACGTGTTCCGGGTGGTGACGCATTTGAAGGTCACCTGGCTGCATGAAACGGTCACGATGCGTCATTTCCCCGATGGACACGCGCATCTGGTGGGCGTGATCACCGATGTTTCCATGCAGCGGGAGGCCCTCGAGGCCCGTCGGGCCAGCGAAGACCAGGTCCAGCAAATGCTCGCCGCCGCGGACTGCATGCTCTGGCAGGCGAGGGTTTTTACCGTACCGGGAAGCGTGCGCTGGGTGATGTTGATTCCGCCTTCGCGCTTATATCGCGAGGTGTTCGGGTTTGATCCGCCCAATCCGGCGGTTCTGCTCTGGCCGCAGGTGATCGATGCGGCGACGTATGAGGAAATGAAAGCGCGATCGATTGCAGCCCTTCACGCGGGTGCACCGGGCTACGAACAGGAATTTCGCGCGCAGCGCGGCGAGCGGGTATTCTGGCTGCATGAGCGGGTGGCCATCACCCAGGTGGGTCCGGGCGAATGGCGGCTGATCGGCATCATCACCGACATGACCGCGCGGCGCGAAGCCGAACTGTCGGTCCGGGCATCGGAAGTTCGCTACCGTTCGCTGTTCCAGCACACGCCCGTGGCGATCATCGAGACCGATTTCCGTCCGCTCGGAGCCTGGCTGAATGACCTGCGTCAAGAGGGAGTTCAGGACATCGGCGCGTGGCTTGATCAGGATATCCGCCGCCTGCACGAGTGCGCCAGGCAGGTGAAAATTTCCAGTACCAACGAGACTGCGGTCCGGCTTTTCCGGGTCAAAAAGCCCAGCGATCTGCGGAGGCGCCGGGGCTTGCTGGCCACTCCGGATGCGCTGCGCTTTACCCGGGCCATCGCCCAGGCCTTGTGGGATGGACGAAACACGCTTGAAACCGAACTGCAGGCGCGCGATTTCGACGGTGGCCTTCACTATGTCAATGTACGCTGGTGGGCCGCACAGACTGATACCGGCCTCGATTTGAACCAGTCGCTGCTGGTGTTTGTTGACCTGACCGGACTCAAACAGGCCGAGGCTGCCCTCGCGACGGAGAAGGAACGCCTTGCCGTCACCCTGCGTGCGATGGCCGAGGGCGTCGTGACCACCGACGTGAACGGCATCATTCAATTCATGAACCCGGCGGCCTCGACCCTGATCCAGTGGGATTCGGACGCCATCGGCCAGCCCATCGGGCGGGTTTGCCAGTTTGACAGCGATGGAAACCGGGCGGCTTTCGAATTTCCCACCGGCACGGTAATCCAGTCCGACGCGGTGATCGACTTGCCGCCCCAGACGAGACTCATCACGCGCAACGGACAGCGTCGTTCGGTCGACGGTTGCTGCGCGCCAATTCACTCCACCGAAAGCAAGGTGATCGGCATGGTTTTTGTTTTCCGCGACGTCACCGAACACGAGCGACTCGAACAGGAACTGGTGCGCGCAACCCGATTGGAGTCGGTGGGAATTCTCGCCGGCGGCATCGCCCATGACTTCAACAACATTCTCACCGGGGTGATGGGCAACCTCGCCCTGGCG
>JBEHXD010000482.1:0-4694 GCA_048498875.1 Verrucomicrobiota bacterium | reverse complement strand
GGTGGTAGGGCGCGGTATCCTTATCGCGCAGTTCCGTGGCACCGTTGATCCACCCCGGCGGATTAGGGATAATCCGCCCTACCTATGAAAATCCTGCGCAGAATTCGCTCGCTGTTTACTCGACGGAAACTCGACGCCGAGATGACCGAGGAAATGCGGCTGCACGTGGAACTGCAGACGGAGCGGAACATTCGCGACGGCATTAATCCCGATGAGGCGCGTTATCTCGCGCTGCGGCAGTTCGGCAATGTGACGGGTTTGCAGGAGCAGGCGAGGGAGGTGCGAGGCTGGCTTTGGCTGGAGCACTGGCTGCGTGATTTTCGCTTTTCATTTCGCTCCCTGAGGCGTTCGCCCGGATTTTGCATAACGATCATAATCACACTCGCGCTGTGCATCGCGGCCAACACGAGCCTGCTGGCGACACTTTACAGCCTCATCCTGAAGCCGCTGCCGTTTCGCGATCAGGACAAGCTTGTTGAAGTCTACAACTCGCAGCTGAAGGCCGGCGAACCGAAGAAGCTGACCAGCGTTGCCCAGTATCTCGATTTCAAGGCGAATGCCGATCTGTTTGAGGGTTTTGCCTTGTGGGGCGCATGGCCGTTCACGGTGGGCGAGGAGTTCGATCCGGTCCGCAGTACCGGTGCGCAAACCACGGCTGACCTGTTTTCCTTGCTGGATATCCAGCCGCTCTACGGCCGGTTCTTCACGATGGACGAATGCACTCCAGGAAAGGACCACGTGATTGTGCTGACGCAGTCCTTTTGGGAAACCTATTACGCGGCCGATCCCTCTGTCATCGGACGCGTGGTTCGCTTCAGCGGCGAAAAGTTCACCATTATCGGTGTCGCCCCGCGCGCGTTTGAAGCGTTCAAATCGGACGCCACGGTCTTGAAACCCATCAAGTGGGAAGCGCGAATGGCCGCGTCGGCGTCGAGGCAGATCTATTATCTGAAACTTTACGCCCGGATAAAAACCGGGGTGACCGAATTCGACGCGCTGAGCCAGCTCACGGCAATCGAGCAAAATTTTTTCGACCGCGGTGCGACGCCGGAATTACGCGACCTGATGGAGCGCAGCGGTCAACGGATCGCACTGGGACAGGTGCGTGCGGAACAAACCCGCGCCATCCGGACCAGTCTGTTCATGCTTCAAGGCGGAGCCCTGTTCGTCCTGCTGCTGGGTTGCGTAAACGTGACCAGCCTCATGTTGATCCGGGCCAACGCACGCCAGGGTGAGTTTGCAGTCCGGCAAGCGCTCGGGGCTGGTCGGGGAGCACTGATGCGCCAGATGATCAGCGAGGGAGTTTTACTCTCTTCAATCGGGGCAATTGCCGGGGTGAGCTGCGCATGGATTTGTCTCCGCGTAATCAACCGCTTTACGACGACGATTGCGCATGAGGTGCAGCTTGCGACCCTGGATGGTGTGGTTTTGGGCATCACCCTGTTGGCGGCATTCACCGTCGCATTCTTTACCGCCTTGTTGCCTGCTTTCAAAATCAGAGGGAGTGGTTTTTCCGTCCATCACGGAACGCGTTCCGCATCGACCGCGAAAAGTATCCGGGTGAAGAGTGGTCTGTTGGTGAGTGTTCAAGTGGCGCTGGCCCTGGTGCTGATGGTCGGAGCCTGCCTGCTCATCCGCAGTTTCGCCCATGTGCTGGCGGTTGAACCCGGGTTTGATGCCAGGCATATCGTCCATGCGCGTATCGCCCTGAATGCGAGCTATGCGGACCGCGCGGGTGCACAAGCCGTACAAAACCGGATCGTGGAGAATTTCAGCCAAATCCCGGGCGTGGAGTCGGTCAGCTATTCTTTCGTGGCGCCGGTGACGGGGGATTTCTCCGAGTTCGTCCTCCCGATTCGAGGCTCGATTGTGGGAAAAACCGAAACCTATCCCAAGGGAAATTATCTGGGCGTATCGCCGGATTTTTTCCGGACCATGGGAATTCGGATCATCGAGGGCCGCGGTTTTGAGGCATCCGACCTGTTGCCGAAAAGCGTGCGGGTTTTTGTCGTGGATCGAAAGTTCGCCGAGTTATATTTTCCGGGCAGGAGTGCGGTCGGGGAGAGATTTGCGTCGGGAGACAAACCGGAGAATGACCCGGTGATCGTCGGGGTGGCGGAGGTGGCGAAATTCAAGGGACAGGAGGAGACCGGTGGCTCCCCCTTTGTCTACAGCGCGATTTCGGCCCGGGGAGGGGAATTCTCCCTTGAGGTCCGAACGACACGACCCTTTCCGGATGTGGTGCGGGAAATGCGAAACCGGCTGCATGCCATCGATCCCGCACTGCCTCTCTTCAAGGTCAGCACGCTGCAGGAGAACCTCGAGGCCGCGCTGCTGAACCGTCGTGGGGTGATGGGATTGCTCGGCGCCTTTGCCGGAATTGCGCTGACGTTGTCGGCGGTGGGGATTTACGGCACGCTGGCCTACGATGTTGCTCAGCGTTCGCAGGAAATCGGAATCCGCTGCGCGATCGGGGCGACTCCGAAACAAATCATCACTCTGATTCTTAAGCAGGGGCTTTCACAGACTGCGCTTGGTCTATTGGTGGGCCTGGTCATGGCGGGTTATTTGAGTCACGCATTCAGTCACTTGTTGTTTGAGGTGAAGCCTGCGGACCCGGTCAGTTTTGCCGGGGCATTATTCATGATGATTTCCGTCTCGGGTCTGGCAGGCTGGCTGCCGGCACGCCGCGCGGCCAGGGTCGATCCGGTGGTGGCGTTGCGCGCGGAATAAATTCTTACTTCTTATGACTATTGATCGACGCAGATTTATCGCGGGCGGCCTGATCGCCTCCCTCGCTGGCGCCTCGGGTCACTTGCAGGCAATCGAGACCGTTTCATCGCCCGCCACGGGGTCGGTGAAACCGGTGCGTCCCGAACCGCAGCGCGGTCCGCGACAGGAACTCGATACCGTTCTCGCCTTCGTGCGCGCCGGTCACGGCAATCTCGCGAAGGTCGAGGAGATGCTGGCGCAGGATTCCAGATTGGTCAACGCGACGTGGGATTGGGGCGCGGGCGATTGGGAAACCGCGCTCGGGGGCGCATCGCATGTCGGCAGTCGTGATTGTGCGCGGTATTTGCTCGACCATGGCGCGCGCATTGACGCGTTTTGCGCCGCCATGCTGGGGGAGCGGCCAGTGGTGGAGGCGTTGATCGCGGCGAATCCCGCAGTCGTGACCACCAAAGGCCCGCATGGCTATACGCTGCTTTACCACATCGCGATCAGCGGTGACGTGGTGATGGCGGAAATGGTGAAGTCACGACTTCCGCACGGAGCGAAAGATTACAATCAGGCGTTAAGTGCGGCAGTGCGCGATGGTCACCTCCCGATGACGATCTGGCTGTTTGAGAATGGCCAGGTCGATCCGAACCTGCCGGATGCTCTCGGCCGGCGTCCGCTGACGATTGCACGGGAAAAGGGTTTCACCGAGGTGGCGGAGGAATTGCGCCGCCACGGGGGGCGGGAAAGCGACTAACCAGGAGAAGGGTGGTTTAAATCAGGTGCCGGTTGTTCCGGCCGGGGCTTTCCCGGTCCACTTGTCACTTGGCAACGATTACTTTTCGTCCACAGAGTGGGTGCAATGAAATCCCGCACCACCATTGCAATCCTGGCGACCCTCAGTGTGGCGGAAGGAGTTTTCATTCTCGGATTGGTGTGGGGCCGGGCGGCGTTTCCCGAACCGGTGTTGGAACTCGCGGACGCGGCGCAGCAAAAGATGCTTTCTTCACCGACAGGTTCGTCGGGACCAACCGGAGGGGTGGCGGGCACGACGGCCCCGGTTGAACTGGTGAAACAAAACGAACAGCTCTCCGCGAAGCTGGCGGAGGTGTCGAAAGAGCTGGAGGCACGTAAATCGGAAATTTCCTTTTCCTACGGCTCGGTGCGCGAGGCGGGAAAGTTCGTGGGCATGACCTTCCGGAAAATGTTTGAGACCGCCGCCGCCCGTGAAACCAAAGAGGCGCAAGCCCGCATGGCGGACAACCAGATCAACATTCTGTCACTCGGGCCATTCATTCAGGACGCGGAGGTGTTTGAATCCGACCCGGCGTCATTTGCCCAATTCCAGGCGCCGCTGATCAGCGAGGTTCTCAGCCTGCCGCCAGAGCGCAGCGCGGAAGTGGAATCGCTGCTGGCCGATCTGAAAAGCAAGTCATTGAAGGTCGAGGAAGGCTCGGCCGAATGGATGCAGTTGAACGAGACGGCGCTGCAAAAAGTAATCGCCTTGGTGCCCGAAAACCAGCGGCCGATGATGAAGGGCCAGCTGGATTTTCTGCGGCAGTACGGCGTGCTGATGATTCCCGCGTATTCGATTCTGCGCGCGCCCCCGCCCACGATTGTAGGGCAGTGAACGGATTGGCCCGCGAAACACGCGAATCACGCGAAAGAAAATTTGCCGGTAGGGCGGACTATCCCTAGTCCGCCGTCTTGATTTTCGTCGCGGTAAGGATCTTCGTAGATCCTGACGGCGGATTAGGGATAATCCGCCCTACCATTTCGGGTCAATTCGCGCGTTTCGCGGGCAAACTCTGTGGGGGCCGTCTTTCCTGTTGACGTTCTGAATGAGAGCGTTCACGTCTCTCCTTACGAACATCTGAAGGAGATATCATGAGCGAAAAAGAAAAGGCGGAGTTATTGCAGGGCACCCTGGACATGCTGATTTTAAAGGCACTGCAGCTGGAGCCGATGCATGGCTT
>JBEHXD010000481.1:0-4697 GCA_048498875.1 Verrucomicrobiota bacterium | reverse complement strand
GCATCGCAACCATGAGCTGGTGGACAAATACCATCCACAGCTGGTGTACTTTGACAATGGCGTGAACCCGCGCGCACTCGACGAAATCAAGCTCCGCTTCGCTGCGTACTACTACAATCGTGCGCGCGAGTGGGGCACCGAGGCCACGATTGCCACCAAACGGGACGCCTACCTCGCCGGGAGCGTCCGCGACTACGAACGCGGACGCGCCAGCGGAATCAGCGAGCGATTCTGGCAATGCGATACGTCAATCGCCCACAACAGCTGGGGTTACATCGACGGGCTGGTCCTGCGCAACGCCGGCGAACTCATTCGCGAGCTGGTCGACTGTGTCAGCAAAAACGGCGGATATCTGTTGAACATTGCCCCGCGCGCCGACGGTTCGATTCCCGAGGATCAGCAACTGCGATTGCTTGAAATGGGCGATTGGCTGCGGGTGAACGGCGAAGCGATTTACGGTTCTCGTCCCTGGATTAAATTTGGCGAGGGCCCGACGGAAGAACCGGCCAACGGAGAGCGCGGCATCACGAACGGCATGCTGAAAGTCTATTCACCGCAGGACATGCGCTTCACGATTCAGCCGGCCAGCGACGGAACGTACACGCTCTACGTGACCCTCTTCGCATGGCCATCCGATGGGAAAATCACCGTCACCTCACTCGCCGAAGGCACTCCAACCGTAGCCGGCCGGATCGAATCCGTCGCACTGCTGGGCAGCCCGCAAAAAGTACAATTCACTCGTGACGCCACCGGCCTTCACGTCACACTTCCCGCTTGGAAACCCAGTGATTTTGCCAGCGTCCTAAAGATGACCGGTCTGAAATCCCCTTGAACCCCGGCCCCCCCCGCCCATCCCAGCCCATGAGAACATCGCCTCTTCTTTTTGTTTGCGGCCTGCTTTCCACCGCCACTCTGGCCATCGCCACCGTGCAACTGGCGAGCCCCTTTGGCGACCACATGGTATTGCAGCAAGGACAGCCCGTACCTGTCTGGGGCACGGCCGCTGCCGGGGAATCCGTTACGGTGGAATTCGGCGGGCAGAAGAAATCAACGAGAGCCGCAAGCGATGGGAAGTGGCGGATCGACCTCAGCGCGCTTCCTGTTTCCTCCGAGGGTCGCATCTTCAAAGTCACCGGCAGCGCCACGGCCACCCCGGTCGCGCTCAATGATGTACTCGTGGGCGAAGTGTGGATTTGCGGAGGCCAGTCCAACATGGAGCGCCAGCTCGGGCCCCGTCCGCCTCAAAAACCGATTGTCGGCTGGGAAAAGGAAGTCGCCGCGGCGGATCATCCCACGATCCGGCAATTTTATGTGACACAAAAAAACTCCCTCGCACCCTTGTCCACCCTCACCGGCAGTTGGACCGTGTGTTCGCCCGAGACGGCGGCGGATTTCACGGCGGTGGGCTATTTTTTTGCGCGTGATCTCCAGCAGGCACTCCACGTGCCCGTGGGAATAATCCACACGTCCTGGGGCGGCACACCCGCGGAGGCGTGGACCAGTCGCGCCGGACTCAGCGGCTTTCCCGAATTTCGCAGTGACCTCGAACAAATTGACCGGGTCGTGGCCAATCCCGCGGAAGCCCGTAAAACCTATCTCGCCAAACTCAACCAGTGGTACGCGGACAACGATCCGGGCACGGCCGGCCTCGCCTGGGCCAAACCTAACCTCGATACAACCATGTGGGAGCCGACCAATCTTCCGGTGCTTTGGGAAAAAGCAGGGCATCCCGATTACGACGGGCTTGCGTGGTTCCGCAAGACGTTCGACCTCGCCGACGGCTGGTCCGGTCGTGATCTCGACCTAAAGCTCTCAGCGGTCGACGACATCGATACCACGTGGGTCAACGGCACGGAAGTTGGAGCAACCTCCGGCTGGAATACGCCGCGCACCTATCGCATTCCTGCGGCATTGCTGAAGGCGAAGGGCAATGTCATCGCCGTGCGCGTGCTCGACACCGGCGGTGGTGGCGGCATTTGGAATCCCGATCTCCCGTTCGAAATTATCCCGGCCGATGGCAAAGGCGGCAGTCTTCCCCTCAGTGGCTCCTGGCTCAGCAAGTTTTCCGCCCCGCTCTCGAGCGATTACAGCAAGCGCCCTCCCACTGATCTCAGCCAGGGTCCCAGCATTCCCACGGTCCTCTACAACGCCATGATCGAACCGCTGGCGCCGTATGCCATTCGCGGTGTCACGTTCTATCAAGGCGAAGCCAACGCGGGTCGCGCCCATCAATATCGAACCCTTTTCCCCGCCATGATCGCCGATTGGCGCAAACGCTGGGGTCAGGGAGACTTTCCGTTTCTCTTCGTCCAAATTGCCCCGTTCAAGGAAATGGGGCCGGAAATTCGCGAGGCGCAGTTGCTCGCCTGGCAGCACACAAAAAATTCCGCCATGGTCGGGACGATCGATTGTGGTGACGCCGAGGATATCCACCCCGCTAACAAGGCTCCCGTCGGCGCGCGCCTCGCCCTCGCTGCCCGCGCCCTCGCCTACGGTGAAAAGCTGGAATATTCGGGCCCGGTTTTTTCCGGCCTCAAGCTATCGGGAAAATCCGCGGTGCTCAGCTTCACCCATCTCGGCGGAGGCTTGGTCGCGCACGAGGGAGACCTTTCCGGGTTCACGATTGCCGGTTCCGATGGCGTCTTCCATCCCGCCCAAGCCAGGATCAATGACGAAACCGTGATTGTATCTTCCGCGGAGGTGACTGCTCCGCTGGCCGTCCGCTACGGCTGGGCGAATGTGGCCAGCGGCAATCTTTTCAACCGGGCGGGACTACCCGCGTCGCCCTTCCGCACCGACGTGGAACCCTGACCCGCTGACGCATGAAATCGATCGGCGCGGTTTTCGTCCTGTTATGCGTACTGAGGGTCGGTTCGCCGCTTTTGCGGGCGGAATCGGCGCCCGTGACTCACTGGAAGTTTTCGTTCTCAGACGCGGGTGAAGGAACCAAAATAAATTCCGCCAACCCGTTCACGCCGGAACGCGGCTATGGGTTCGATCTGTCCACCGCACCCGGCAGCGACAATAAACCGTTCTTTTTCTCCGTGACACTTCCGGAGGGAAATTATCGGGTGAACGTGACTTTCGGCGACAAAACCACGGCGTCCGACAACACCGTGAAAGCGGAATCGCGCCAGCTCATGCTTGAGCGGGTGGAAACAAAAGCCGGGGAATTTGCCACCCGGGATTTTATGGTGAACGTCCGCAATCCCCATGTGCCGCCGCCTGAGAAAAATGCCCCGGGAGGTTCTGCCGTCCAACTCAACGACCGCGAGAAAGACCTGTTACGTTGGGACGACAAACTC
The DNA here is from genome assembly GCA_048498875.1 of Verrucomicrobiota bacterium. Classification (GTDB taxonomy): domain Bacteria; phylum Verrucomicrobiota; class Verrucomicrobiia; order Opitutales; family Opitutaceae; genus Lacunisphaera. Next base: position 1,392 of record JBEHXD010000481.1, on the reverse strand, counting down.
ACCCTGGAATTCAATGGATCCGCCCCCCGGGTCGCCGGCGTGGAAATCGAGCGCGTCGACGTTCCCACCGTTTTCCTCACGGGCGATTCAACGGTCACCGATCAAGGCTATGAACCCGGGGCCAGTTGGGGCCAGATGCTGCCGCGCTTTCTTCACGGCGTCGCCGTGGCCAATCACGCGGAATCGGGCGAAACGATGAAATCCTTCATTTCCGGTCTGCGTCTCGCCAAGGTCGTCAGTCAGATCAAGGCGGGCGACTACTGGTTCATTCAATTCGGCCACAACGACGAAAAGAAAAACTGGCCGCAAACCTACGTCGAAGCGCGCAGCACCTACAAGGCGTACCTGCGCGTGTTCATCGCCGAGGCGCAATTGCGGGGAGCGATTCCGGTCCTGGTCACTTCCATGCAGCGGAGAAATTTCGATCCCGCCGGAAAAATCCGCAACACCCACGGCGACTATCCCGAAGCAGTCCGTGAAGTGGCGGCCGAGCAGAAAGTCGCGCTGATCGATCTCGAGCGCATGAGCGTCGCTTTCTACGAAGCGCTCGGCCCGGAAAAATCCCCGCTCGCATTTTCCGCCGGCGGGCGCGACATCACCCATCACGACAACTACGGCGCCTACGAACTGGCCAAATGCGTGGTGCAGGGAATTCGCGAGGCAAATCTTCCGCTCGCAAAAACGATCTCGAGTGATTTTTCGAGTTTTGACCCTGCTCATCCCGACTCTCCTGAAAGCTTCGCGCTTCCCGCCAGCCCCCAGCACAGCAACGTGGCACCACGGGGAAACTAGGGAGCGCGCGCGAATCACGCGAATTCCCGACGACGTCTGAGCGCGCTGTCTTTATGCCTTTTCTTTCGCGTCTATTCGCGTGTTTCGCGGGCAACTGCCAGCCAATCGAAAACAGCACGCGTCACGTCCGGCCATCACAGTCACTCTGACTTTGCACTTCCGTAAATTGGACCTTTTATCTTAACGGATGAAACCCACGTCCTTTAAACCGGCCAGTGTGGCCGCCCAAGCCCTCGGCTGGATTGACGAAAAGACCCGCGCGATTTCACCGGCGATTCAAACCGCCACCACTTACCTGCGCGACGAGGACAACCAATTTCGCTCCGGTCGCGTGTATGCGCGGCCCGACAATCCCACCTTCGATCAACCGGAAGCGTTGCTCAATCACCTCGAGCAGGGTGCGGGCGCGGCGCTTTTCAGTTCCGGCATGGCTGCGGCCACCACCGTGTTTCTTGCCCTCAAGCCAGGTGATCACGTGGTCGTGCCCAAGGTGATGTATTGGGCGCTCCGGCACTGGCTGGTGGGTTACGCGACCGAGTGGGGTTTGCAGGTAACGTTGGCGGATGCCGACGATTCCTCGTCCATCGGGAAAGCGGTGAT
>JBEHXD010000480.1:0-4709 GCA_048498875.1 Verrucomicrobiota bacterium | reverse complement strand
GTGAAATTATTCGCTTCGATTGGCGTGATTCGCGGGAAAACCAAGGCGAGGCCGATGGGGGCAGCACCGTTGCCGCGAGCTCGCGTCCCGGTGTTTGTCCACGCATCTACATGCGAGCAAACGGCCCCTACCGACGGACAGGTGTTCGCTGCTACCCCCTTCTCAACTCACGACTTCCAGAATATTTTCCGGTGATCTCTGCGCATCCTCCGTGCGCCCTGTGTCACAACCCCCGGAATCCATTAACGTCGATTGGCGGGCTGACAAAGCAAGGCCGTTGAGGGCAACGGCCCCTACCTCGATCTTAGCATAGGGAGTGCGGCAAATATTGCCCTCGGAAGGGGAGGGTGTCGGCGGTGGGCTCGAAAACTTTAAAATTTCCGGGCCGATAAATTCTTAAGTCATTATGGATTAGTTGGTAAAATGTGCCTTCACACAGTTGGCATCGCCATTGCTAAAGGAGAGTCACCACATGAATTTGCTCTCCAAAGATTCCGCTCCCGTTGCCGGTGCCTGCTACCGGTTTGTGGTGGAATCGGCTGACCAGGCCGCATCCCTGATCCGTGAACGCCTCGGCGAAAACGCCCGGGTGCTTTCGGTTCGCTCGGTTTCGAGCTCGGGTTGGCGCAAATTGGTGTCCGCTCCGAAGCTCGAGGTCATCGCTCAGATCGATGCCCCGGCCGCGCCGGCGGTTGCTGCTGCGTCGATCGCGGTTGCGTCCACTGAAAATGCTTCGCCGGTTTCGATTGCCGCCGCGGTTGCGCCCACGCGCCGCATTCAGCCCGAGAATTTCCGCTCGCTGCCGGAGCTGCTGACCAAGTCCGGTTTTTCCGAATCCGTCGTCAATCGCCTCCAGGCCTCGACGATCTGGAATGATATTTCCTCCGCTCCCTTGCACCGCTCGCTGGTTGAAGTGGGCCGTCATCTTTGCTCACAGGTTGAATCCCGGCCCGCGCGTGCTCCCCTGAGTCGCGCGGCGTTTCTCGGTGCCCCCGGCGTCGGCCGCAGCACCGCGCTCTGCAAGTGGCTCGCCGCGGAAGTTTTCCGCCGCGCGCGCATGGGGCATGTCGTGACGACCGAGTTTGATCGTCCGAATACGCCAGGTCCGCTCCCGGTTTTCTGCGAAGCCCTCGGCGTTCCGCTCGCACATTATCCCGCCAGCACGCAGGCCTCCCAGCCGGAAGCGTTTGTTTATTTCGATCTGCCCGGCCTCTCGATGCGCAATCCGCAGGAGAACGCCCCGATCGCGAAATTCCTGAATGACGAGAAGATCACCGAGCGCGTGCTCGTGTTGAATGCCGCCTACGAACACACCGCGCTGCGCCGCGCCTTTGCGGTCGGTCGCGATCTCGGTGCGACGCACCTGATCTTCACCCACCTCGACGAGACTCCGCAATGGGGCCGTTTGTGGGACTACCTGATCGAGAGCGAACTCGAGCCCCTGTTTTTGTCCACGGGCCCGTCGCTGACTGGCGATTACGAGCCTGAAGCCGCCCAGGCTCTCGCTCGCCGCACGCTGCCGATCTCCGAGTAATTTTAATAACCACACCCAACAATACTACCCATGCGCTTCGTATTCTTATCGGGAGGAGTTCTTGGCTTCTCTGTCTCCGCTCTCTCCGGCTGGCTCGCGGAACGTTCCGCTGACCGCATCCTGCTCGATTCCGCCGTCGGGTGTCTCGTCGGTGCCCTCCTTTTTCGCTGGCTCTGGTCCGTGCTCCTGCGCGGCCTCCGCGAAACCATTCTCATTCGCCAGAAGGCGGCAGCTGCTGTGGCTGCCCAGTCCGGTAAACAACAATAAACCCACCCACTGCCATGAACTCCACGGTTCCCACCACCGGCACGGATGCAGTTCCCGCCACCGCCTGGCGCGCTTATCAGGGCGCCAATGTCAGCGATCTCGATCAGAAGGATTTGATCCTTCGTTATCTTCCCCTGGTCCGCAATGTCGTTGACCGGATCAAACTCAACCTGCCGTCGCACATCGACGCGGACGACCTCTATAGTGTGGGCGTCACCGGCCTGATTGCCGCCGTCCGCAAGTACGATCCGGAGCAGGGCAGCACCTTCGCCGCCTATGCCTCGATGCGCATCCGCGGTGCGATTCTCGACGAGCTTCGCCGCATGGACTGGTGCCCGCGTCGCGCCCGCGCCCGCGCCCGCAAGATGAAGGAGGCGATCAACGCCCTCGAGCAGAAGCTCGGCCGCGTTGCCAAGGAAGAGGAGATCCGCGCGGATCTCGGTTTGAGCGAAAAGGAATTTGCCAAATGGCTCGAGGATTCGAAGCCGGTCACGTTCATCGCGATCGACCAGCGGTCCGAAATGGAGGACTCCGAAGGTGCATCCCTGCACGAAATGCTTGCGGATGAATCCGATGTGACGGGACGCGACAAGATCGAGAAAGAAGAAATGATGAAACTTGTCGCTCAACGAATCAAGGAATTGCCCGATGTACCAAGGAAGATCCTCGCCATGTATTATTTTGAAAATATGCGACTTGCTGAAATCGCGGCCGTTTTCGGCCTGACGGAGTCGCGTATTTGTCAGATCCACTCCCAAACCATCCTTGGCTTGCGGGCTTTCCTGAGCCGCGCCCAGAACAAGTGATCCCCATTCATGCTGATCATTGTTGGAGGAATCATTGTTTTCGCTTCGACGCTGGGCGGGTTCATCCTCGCAGGCGGTCATCCGGTTGTACTGCTGCACGTCTCTGAGTTCGTGGTGATTCTGGGCATCGCCCTGGGCGTGCTCGTGATCGCGACTCCGATGCACGTGATCAAGGAGATCATCCACAAGGTGAAGGAGGCGCTCGGTGGCAAAACCCCGGGCAAGAAGGATTTCTTCGAAATGCTGAAGCTGCTCTACGAGATTTTCATGATCGGCCGTCGCAACGGCCTGATCGCGTTGGAGGAACACGTGATGAACCCCAAATCGAGCAGCGTGTTTCAGAAATACCCGGCCATCATGGGTAATCACGAGAGGTTGGAATTTCTCTGCAACGGCCTGAAGCCCGTCATCGACGGCAAGATCAAACCGGACCAGCTCGAGGAGCTGATGGGATCCGAGTTGAAGGCCAAGGAATCAGAAATGGAGCACCCGGCCCACGCCATGCAGATGATCGGCGACTCGCTGCCTGCGATCGGAATTGTCGCGGCGGTGCTCGGCATCATCAACACCATGAGTGCGATCGCGGATGGTCCCGAGGCGGTCGGTGAAAAGGTCGCCGCGGCGCTCACCGGAACGCTGCTTGGAATTTTTATTGCCTATGGATTTGTGAATCCCGTTGCCGGACGTATCCGTGCGAACAATGCCTCGGATCTGCAATGTCTCCGCTGCATCATGCAGGCGGTCGCCGGTTTTGCGAAGGGCCTTGCCCCGCTGACCGCCGTGGAAATTGCGCGCCGTTCCCTCGACAGCTCGGTGCAGCCGGGCGGTGAGGAATTGGAAACCGCGTTGAAAAACCTCGGCAGCAAATAACGGAGATCCAATCACATGGCTGGCGGCGGTGGTGCATGGAAGGTGGCTTTCGCGGACTTCATGACCGCGATGATGGCGCTGTTCCTGGTGCTCTGGATTTCGGCGCAGGATAAAAAAATCCTGATCGCGACCTCCCAATATTTTAAGAACCCGTTCAATTCCCCGCTCGACAAGAGCGCGGGCGTGATGCCGTTCAACAACCGCACGACCAGTTCCACGAGCGCGGACGAGGGAACCAAGGCCAATGATGGCAAGCGGATTGAAACCGTTTTTCTCAACACCGTGGCCGCCGATTTTTTCAAGCTGCTCCACCTCGACGAAAAAGCCGTGGACAAGCCGATGGATATCACGGTGACGTCGGACGGGTTGCGTCTCACACTCTATGACCGGCCGAAGCAGCGGATTTTCGTGAAGGACACGGCCGAATTTACGGAGTGGGGGAATTACGCGATGCAAGGCCTCGCGTGGACCATTGACCGGCATCATTTCCGGGTGACGATCGACGGTCACACGGTGCAGTCGCCCGAGGAAAAAACAGGCAACTATACTGATTGGGAACTCTCCGCCGACCGCGCCAATGCAGCCCGACGAAGTCTGGTGCATTACGCGGTCGAAGCGAAATACATCGAACGCGTCACCGGTTACGCGGGAACCAAGCCGCTTGACGGGGAATCGCCCGAGGCGGAATCCAACGATCGCATCACTCTCAGTCTGACTCTCGGTTCGAAGACGCCCAAACCCGCGCCTGAAGCCAAGGCCAGCAACACCCCCAAGAAGCTGGAAAACTGGCCGACGCCCGTACTCCTTCCCGCCAAAAAGGCCGACTCATGAAATCATTTCTTCAAGGCAAACGCACGGTGGACATGGCCGCATTGCGTGCTCCGCAAGCCTCCGGTCTGGCCAAAACGGATGCAACCAAATCGGCGGCGGAACCGGTCATCGCCGGCCTGTCGCCACACATCGATTTAGTGAAGCAAGGCGACAAAATCGTCCGCATCGTCGTCACGTGTACGTGCGGTGAACGCACGGAGATTGAATGCCTTTATCCGCCCGGGCAGTGAACCGGCGAACGGCGAACGCCCGCTTTTGATCCCGGTTTAGGGATCAGCTCTTTGACTTAATTGTAGGAGTGGCAGTGACGCCGCGAGACGATCAAGGTGGAACGCGACCTTCGAGCGCGTTTTCCGATGTCCGTAGGTGGCGCGCTCGCCGCGCCACGGTTTTTGGCCTCG
>JBEHXD010000479.1:0-4715 GCA_048498875.1 Verrucomicrobiota bacterium | reverse complement strand
TGTGACACTAACTTTTAGAATGGTGGAACCCGACCTCCGGGCGGGTTTGTTTGGCGTCTATCAATCAACGCGCCCGGAGGTCGCGTTCCACCTTTGAGCTTTGGGAAAGTCCTGAATGAAAAATAATGATCCGATCATCGTTGTCCTGGCTGGCGGCACGTCCGCCGAGCGCGAGGTTTCACTGGGTTCCGGCAAGGCCGTCGCACTGGCGATGGCTTACACCCATCCAACGAAACTGGTGACGGTCGATTCCGACGTGTTGCCGGTCGAACTGGATCCCGAACGCCATGTGGTTTGCTCGACCATGCACGGCGTTTTTGGCGAGGACGGCAGCATGCAGCGCCTGCTCGATGCGGCGGGAATCCAGTACACCGGCTGCGATGCCAACGGCAGTGACATTTGTTTCGATAAATGGCGCACGCGGTTGACCGTTTCGGCGATGGGGGTGCAGGTGGCGCCGGGGCGGAATTTTCGGGCGAACGACAAGCCAGGTGCGGCCGCGCTGACTGCGGAGTTGGGCGAGCAGGTCGTGCTCAAACCCAACCGTCAGGGCAGCAGTGTCGGGCTGCAGATCATCACGTCGAAAGTTGGGCTTGAGATCGCGCTTTCCGGATTGCGGCAGGGCGATTGGATCGCGGAAAAGCGGATCATCGGACGTGAGTTTACCGTCGGCATCCTGCGCGGCCGGGCCATGGGCGTGGTGGAGATCGTGCCGAAGTCGGGCGTATTCGACTACACGAGCAAGTACACCAAGGGACTGACCGAGTATTTTGCCCCCGCGCAGATTTCCGAGGAGCTTGCCGCCACGATCCGTTCCGCCGCGGAGAAGGCGTTTGCGGCCTGTGGCTGCCGCGATTATGCGCGGATCGACTTCATGCTTTCTGCCGATGGCGACCTGTATTTGCTGGAAATCAACACGCTTCCCGGCATGAAGGAAACGAGCCTGTTGCCGATGAGCGCGCGCTGCGTGGGATTGGATTTTGTGGCCTTGTGTCGTGAGTTGACCGCCCCCGCGATCGAGCGATTCCAACTGGCCCACGCCCCGAAAAGATGAGTCCCACTGAAACCCCTTCCTCCCCTCCGGCCGGCCGTTCCTGGCGCGACATCCGCCAGGAAGTCACGCCGCTGGCCATGTCGCGGAAGGGTCGCTCGCGCCGCCGGCTCGAGTGGTTCAAGGTGATCACACTGATCGCGCTGATCGGCGCGGGTGGATGGGGACTTTACAGCCTGATTCATTCCTGGGAGACGGATCGCGCGGCGCTGGCGACGGCGGTGCACAGCGAACCCATTCGCGATGTCGTGCTGATCGATCAGAGCGGTGTGCTGTCAAAAAAATGGCTGCTCGAAATGCTGGCGTTGCCCAAAAATGCCAGTCTCATGTCGGTCGATCTGGCCAAGCTGCGCGACAAGCTGCTGACCGTTGGCCAGGTCCGCGCCGTTGCGGTCACGCGTTATTTTCCCGATAAACTGGTCGTAACGATCGAGGAGCGGACCCCGCTGCTACGGGTAATGGCCAGCGAGAATGATGGTCCGGCAAAACAGCTTCTAGTGGCTCCCGACGGTGTGGTCTACGAGGGGATTAACTATAACCGGGAAATGCTCGCGAGCCTGCCCTGGCTGGCCGGAGTCCGCTTGGTGAAGGGCCCGGCCGGGAAGCTGGAACCGGTGGCCGGCATGGGCGATGTGTCGGCGCTGTTGGACACGGCTAAAAATGAGGTGCGGAAGTTGTACGACACCTGGCTGATTATTTCGCTCGAACGCCTGGAGTCGCGGGACGAGATCGTGGTGAAGGCCCAGGATATTCCCGAGATCGTTTTCAGCCGCAAACGGGATTTCAAACGCCAGCTGGCCCAGCTGGATTATGTGATTGATTCCGTGAACGTGATGCCGGAGCCGATGTTGCTCTCCGTGAATTTGTCCCTGGAAGGACAGGTTCCGGTGAAGATGCACAACTCGCCCGACGAGCTGGCAAAACTGCCGGCCGATACTTTTTCCACTCAACCTTCTCAACAACGGAAAAGCAAACGTGACCTCTAACAGCAGTCGGATCATCGGCGCCGTCGAAATCGGCACCGGAAAAATTGTCGCCCTCGTGGGCGAAATCGCGCGCGGACGCAGCCTCAACATCATCGGGGTGGGCGTGGCTCCCTCGCGCGGCGTGATGAAGGGCGAGGTGGTCGATTACAAGGCGGCGTGCGAGGCGACCCACCACGCGCTTGAGATGGCCGAAAAACGGGCCGGCGCCCGCATCGAGGAAGTGTGGCTCGCGCAGACCGGCGGGCATCTCGACGGTTTTTATAATGAAGGTTCGGTTAACGTGAAATCGGCCGACAACACGGTCACGGCGCTCGATATCGCGACCGTTTGCGACCTCGCCAAGCAGAAGGAACTGCCGGCGGGCCGCTCGCGCATCCACGAAATCCGCCGCCCGTTCCGTCTCGATGGACGCGCGGTGCCGGATCCCGAACACCTTTCCGGCCACCGGCTCGAAGTCGGCTATTGGATTGTTCATGGACACGAAGGGAAGGTGAGCGACAACATCCACGTCGTGGGCGGCTATCACCTCGAGGTTCGCGAACTCGTGCTCTCAAGTCTGGCCAATGGCTCGCTGCTCACCTCCGCGGAGGAACGACAACACGGCGCGCTGGTGATCAACCTCGGCAAGGGCATTTCGGACTGGGTGCTGTATCGCGAAGGTCACGTCCTGCTGACCGGCACGCTTCCGGTGGGCGGCGATCACCTGACGAACGATCTCAGCATCGGCCTTCGCGTCACCACGGCGCAGGCGGAAATGCTTAAACTGCGGCACGGTCGCGGGACGATTCAAACCCGCGACAAGAGCGAAAAAGTCTGGCTCAACGGCGACGCCTCCTTTGGCGACAAACAGTTTTCCAAAACCGCGATCGAAACCATCTCTGCCGCGCGTGCGCAGGAATTGCTCGCGGTCATCAAACAAAAGATGGGGACGGGCTTTCTGCCGGAACATTGCGGGGCGGGTGTGGTACTCACCGGCGGCACCTCCAAGCTGCCCGGGATCGATGAGGTCGCAGCCAACGTTTTTGGAGTGAACGCCCGTCGCGGCGAGTCGCCCGCCTGGGTCAAGGACGAGCTGAAGGATCCGATGTTCAGCACCGTGCTCGGCATTTTCCAATTTGGCCTGCGCGGCGCGCATGAACATGCCATCCCCGCCCGGCGCAAGCCCGGCTTCCTCAGCAGCCTCACCAAAATTTTTGCTTCCGCCTAAGCCATGGACCAGACACCAAACGAACTTCCCCTCGAAGCGCTGACCGACCGCAATGTCGGCATCAAGCTGGTGGGCGTGGGGGGCGGTGGCTCGAATGCCGTCGACCGCCTCAAGATGGAAAATCTCGACCGCCTGCAGCTCGCGGTCATCAACACCGATTTCAAGGCGCTCAGCACCTCGCCCGTGCAGGATAAAATCCTGATTGGTACCTCGCTCACGCGCGGACTCAGTGCCGGGGGCGATCCGGAGATTGGGCGCAAGGCGGCGGAAGCGGATGCGGATAAGATCGCGGAAATCGTGAAGGGCTCCGATTTGATCTTCCTCGTCGCCGGTCTGGGCGGCGGCACGGGATCGGGGGCGGCGCCGGTGATTGCGGAAATCGCCGCCGAAGCGGGTGCAGTCGTGATCGCGTTTGTCACGTTGCCGTTCAGTTTTGAAGGCGGCCGCCGTCGCAAGCAGGCCGAGGAAGCGCTGGCCGAACTCCGCCGCGTGTGCGATGCGGTGATTCCGCTTTCGAACGACATGCTGCTCCAGGAAGGCACCGAGCAGACCAGCGTGCTCGACTCCTTCGCGCGGGCCGACGAATGGATCGGTCGCGGGGTGAAGTCCATCTGGGGCATGCTTTCGCGCACGGGTTTGATCAACGTCGACTTCACGGCGCTGCGTCAGGTTTTCCGCCAGCGTGGAGGCAAAACGCTCTTCGGCCTTGGCGTCGGCGGTGGGGAAAATCCCGCGCTGGCCGCACTCGAGGATTTGAAACAGTGCCCCCTGCTGCATACGCCCGAGTATGCGCGCAAGGCGGACCGGTTGCTGGTGAACATCATTGGCGGGGCGGATTTGAGCCTGACCAAGGTCAACGAACTGATGACGGCGATCACCGAGGAGTTTGGCCGCGAGGCGCATGTGGTGATGGGCGCGGCCATCGACGAAGGGCTGCACGGGCAGGTCGAGATTTGTGTGATCGGCACAACCGATCTCGGCAGCCGCAATTTTGTCCGCCGGCCCACCACGCCGCCGATTCGCAAGGGCGCGGAAAAGTCCGCGGCGGTGACCACGAGCTCCGGCAACGCCGAAAACCCGGCGGCAGTGAAAACCGCCAGTACGGCGTCAACCCGCGATGCGGCGGCCGCCAAAGCCGAGGCCGACAAGGTGAAACAGGAGGAATTCGGTTTCCAGGGCGAACCGGTGGAAAACCGCGGTTCCTTCGACAAATCGGATCGCAACCTTTTCGAGGGCCAGGATCTGGACATCCCCACTTATTTGCGAAAAGGCATCAAGATTACGGTTTGAGTTACCCCTTTACATATCGCGCGGATTGCGCGTGTTAGGTTGCCATGTTCATCGACGAAGTAACGATCAAAGCCCGGGCGGGCGATGGCGGGCGCGGCTGTGCCAGCTTTCGCCGTGAAAAATATGAGCCGTGGGGCGGCCCGAATGGCGTGCTGGCATCAGGTCCGGGGTGTCGTTGCAG
>JBEHXD010000478.1:0-4719 GCA_048498875.1 Verrucomicrobiota bacterium | reverse complement strand
GGAACGCGACCTCCGGGCGCGTTTTTCATGTGCCGCTTTCCATGAGCAACTGTTCACCTTCCGTAGGTTGCGAGCTTGCTCGCAACGGGGTGCGACCAGCACACCCCCTACGCAATGCCACCAAGCGCGTCCGGAGGCCGCGCTCCACCTTCGGACGCAGCCTCGGAGCCACCTTTGGGGCATAAAAAAGCCGACCGGCTGTCAGGGACACACGGTCGGCGAAAGGGAAACGAACTAACCGAATTACTCGGCGTAACGGCGGCGGAGCATGCAGGTGAAGGCCATGACCTTCTCCTTGCGGCGACGGCGCTCCGATGGCTTCTCAGCGTAGCGCTTCATGCGCACGTCTTTGATGATGTTCTCGCGCTCGAGCTTCTTCTTCATGCGACGCAGCGCACGATCGATTGGCTCATTTTTACGCATTTTGATCTCGATAGACATGGGAAATAGACAGGTTGGCGTTGGAGAAAACGATCAACAAGCCAGCCGTTTCCACCACCGTCAACCCCAATTTTTGACACTTTTTGGCCACCTTGCGGAGGGCCGCAGGCTTGCGGAACGCTGAGCGCAGAGGGCTGAGCGCTTTCATAACAGGACTGGGGTGGATCAGGCCTTGTACCTTAACCGGGTTTGCGGGTCTCGGAGCCCTCCGCGCTCAGCTTTCCGCCCTCAGCCTTTTGCGCTCTCCGCCCTCAGCTCTTCGGAACCCACACGCTGGGAATAACTTTTCGCTTTCGCGCTTGCCGAACCCCCTTGCCGGCGTTCCATCCCCTTGTGGGTTCCGCCGATCAGAATTTCGTTCATCTTCACGTCCATACTGACTACAGCCTCCTCGACGGGGCCTGCCGGATCGACCGGTTGATGGACCGGGCCAAGGAGCTGGGGATGAACGCCCTCGCCCTGACCGACCACGGCAATCTCTACGGGGCCATCGAGTTTTATAATCAGGCCAAGACCAAAGGCATCAAGGCGCTCATCGGTTGCGAGCTGTACCTGGCCGCCCATTCCCGTCTCGACCGGCAGGGTCGATCAGACGAGGGCAAAAGCATCTTTCACCTCGGTTTGCTCGCCCGCGATCTGACCGGTTACCAGAACTTGTTGAAGCTGGTTTCCGACGCCCACCTGAAGGGCTTTTATTACAAGCCGCGCACCGATATCGAAACCCTGGCCAAATACTCCAAGGGCCTGATCGGCTTCACCGGCTGCCTCGCTTCGATGGTGCCGCAACACCTGTTGCACGGTCGCTACGATGAGGCGCGCAAAGCCTGTGCGCGGTTCGTCGAGATTTTCGGCAAGGAAAACTATTTTGTCGAGATTCAGGATCACGGCATTCCCGAACAGGTGCAGATTATTCCCGGGTTGCTGAAACTGGGCGAGGAATTCGGCCTGAAGGTGATTTGCTCGAACGACGTCCATTACGTGCGCTCCACCGATGCGAACCCGCACGACACCCTCCTCTGCATCCAGACCGGTTCGAAAGTCGCCGACGTGGACCGGATGCGTTTTACCGGCACCCAATTCTATCTGAAGTCGCGCGACGAGATGGCCAAGGTTTTTGCCGAGGTCCCGGAATCCGTCACCAATACGCAACTCGTGGCGGAGATGTGCGACCTCTCGATCCCGTTTCCCAAGGGTTCTGAACGTTATCCGAAATATCCGCTGCCCCCGGAAATCAAGAGCGACCGCGGTACCTATCTCAAGGAACGCTGCATTGCCGGTCTCAAACAACGTTACGGGGTCGACTACGACGCGATAGAAGCCGCCTCCGATCCCGCGCAGGCGAAAGTCCTCAAGGACCGCGTCGACTACGAACTCTCCATCATCAACAAGACCGGGTTCATCGACTACTTTCTCGTCGTGTGGGATTTCATCGACTGGGCGCGCCAGCAGGACATTCCTGTCGGACCGGGCCGTGGCTCGGGCGCCGGGTGCCTGGTCGCCTACCTGCTCGGCATCACGAATCTCGATCCGCTGCGATTCAAACTGCTCTTCGAACGCTTCCTGAATCCCGAGCGCGTCTCGCCTCCCGACTTCGACATCGATTTCTGCATGCGCCGCCGCGGGCAGGTCATCGACTACGTGCGCCAGAAATACGGCAACGACTGCGTCGCCAACATCATCACGTACGGCACCCTCGGTGCAAAAATGGTCATTCGCGACGTGTCGCGCGTACACGACCTTCCCTACGTGGAGGCGGACCGACTGGCGAAAATGATTCCCGATGAGCTCAACATCGAGCTCAAGACCGCGATCGAAAAATCCGCGGAATTGCGGAATGAGTTCAACGGCAACCCCACCGCCAAGAAAATCATCGACCAGGCGCTCGTACTCGAGGGCATGGTGCGCAACACCGGCAAGCACGCCGCCGGCATCATCATCACGGATCGTCCGCTCGACGAATTTGTCCCGCTGACCTTGCAGGAAGGCGACGTCACGGTGCAGTACGACATGAACGCCGTCGGCAAGCTGGGCTTGCTGAAGATGGATTTTCTCGGTCTGAAAACGCTCACGGTGATTGCGGACGCCGTCGACAACGTGCGTCGCACCGCCGATCCGAAGTTCGATCTGGAGAAGGTGGGCTTCGAGGATCCCAAAACCTACGCGTTGCTCAATTCCGGCCGCACGACCGGGGTGTTCCAGTTGGAATCCGGCGGCATGCAAAATCTTTGCCGCCAGATCGGCCTTTCGTCGATCGATGAGATCGTCGCGCTCATCGCGCTGTATCGTCCGGGTCCGATGGACTGGATTCCCGATTACGTGAAAGGAAAAAAAGATCCGAGCACGGTCAAGTTCCCGCACAAACTGCTCGAGGACGTCTGCCGTGAAACCTACGGCGTCATGGTGTATCAGGAGCAGGTCATGGAAGCCGCCAAGGTCATCGCGGGCTACACGCTCGGCGGCGCCGACATGTTGCGCCGCGCGATGGGCAAAAAGGACGTCGATGCGATGGCCAAGGAACGCACAAAGTTCGTCGAAGGCGCCAAGCGCGTGAACAACATCGATGCGAAGACGGCTGATTCGATTTTCGACATTCTCAATAAATTCGCCGGCTACGGTTTCAACAAATCCCACTCGGCCGCGTACGCGGTGCTCAGTTATCAAACCGGTTACCTCAAGGCGAACTATCCGGTGCAGTTCATGGCGGCCATGCTCAGCTCCGAGTTGGGCAATTCCGAAAAGGTCGCGCACTTTGTCGCCGAATGCGAAGCGATGGGACTCACCGTGCTCGGTCCCGACGTCAACGAGTCGCGTGAGATGTTCACGCCCGTCGGCGACAAGATCCGCTTCGGGCTCGCGGGCATCAAGGGCGTGGGCGAACAGGCCGCGCAAAAAATTCTCGCCGAGCGCGAGGCCAGCGGTCCGTACCGCGACTTCGCAGATTTCATGCTGCGTTCCGACTCGCGCGCCATCAACAAGCGCGTGCTCGAAAACCTGATCGCCACCGGCGCATTCGACTTCAGCGGCGCCGAACGCGAGGAACTCTTTGCGCAGATCGACGACACGCTCGCCGTGCTCGGGGAATTGCAGCGAAAATATCCCGCGCTCCGCAAGGAGGCTGCCGGCGCGGCGAAGGCCGAGGAGCCCGCCGAGAGCATGCTCTTCGATCTGGGCGCCACCCAGGGCGGGGCTCCCCTGCCCGACCGTAAAACCCTCGGCGAGGAATTTGCCGGCCTGTTGCGCCACACCCGCAAGGCCCCGGGCGCAAATGCCGCGTTCACGTCCGCGCCCGCGAGCAACGGTCACGATCATTCCGGCATGTTCGATCTCGGCCAGGGCAAACCGGCCAACGGCGCGGCCAAAGGCAAAGCCGCCGGCGCCCCCGAACGACGCCTCACCGCTGCCAACCGACTGCAGTTCGAAAAGGAATTGTTGGGTTTCTATATTTCCGGTCACCCCATGAACGCCTACATCGGCCTCTCCGACGCGCTCACGACCCATACCGAGGAACAGGTGCTGGCCGAAGGCGACCGCATGGAATTCCGCATGTGCGGCGTCGCGTCCGGGATCACGAAAAAACTTTCCCGCAAGGACAACCGTCCGTGGGCGTTCTTCAACCTCGCCTCGAAGAAGGCCACGATCTCGGTGAACATGTATTCCGAAGCCTACGAAAACTACGGGAGAAATCTCGCGGAAAACCAGCCGGTGGTGATTCTGGGCAACGTCATGCGCGGCGACGACGGAGCCCGGCTGAATGTGAAGGAATGCTACAGCCTCGATGCCCACATTCCCGGTAACGTCCGCGAGATCACCTGGCTGCTGCAACCCAGTCACGCGGAACTGCCCGATTTTCTCCAGAAGCTCCGCGCCACGCTCAACGGCAACGGTGGCGACACGCGCATCCGCATGGCTTTCCTGTTCGAAGGCCGCGTCGCACCCGTGGCGGAAATCGCCTCCAGCCTGAATTGGAAAGTCAACGCCACCGCGTTCCAGGCCTTGCGCCAACATCCCGCGGTCGCCGGGGTTCAAGTGGAAGCGCGCCGTTTCGAAATCAAGGAAACGCGCCGCTGGGCCAAGCGCGGGTAAGCTGGGTTGGTTTTCCGTGCCCCAAAGCTTGCGTGGCGAGAACGTACAGGTGGTGTTTGACATCCTCGTCGCCTGTCATCCTGAACGCAGTGAAGGATCCAGGGGCTGTCACTGACGCCAATCGAGCAAATGACGCGCAGCATTTTGATTTTGTGGGCGGGGTGCCCGCACCCAACAAAGAGCGGGGTGGGGGCA
>JBEHXD010000477.1:0-4732 GCA_048498875.1 Verrucomicrobiota bacterium | reverse complement strand
TCCGCTTCGCAGCTCAACCTCTACGCCATTCACTATCGCCTCAAACTGTTCTCCGACTTCACCTACTTCCTCGACGACCCGGTAAACGGGGATCAATTCAACCAGCGCGACAACCGCACGATCCTGGGTGGAAGTTATGCCCACACCCGCAGCACCATGATCAACGGACGCGGACTCGACCTCACCTTCGGGGCCCAAACCCGCACAGACCTGATTGATGTCGGTCTGTTTCACACCAGGGAACGCGTCCGCCTGTCCACCACCCGTGACGACGATGTCAGGGAGTCCAGCGCCGCCCTGTATGCGCAGGGCACGTTGCACGTATCAGAAAATTTCCGGGTGAGTGCGGGTTTGCGCGCAGACGGATATGCGTTCGACGTGGACAGCAACAATTCGTTGAACTCCGGCAAAAAGACTGCCGCGATTGCGAGCCCGAAGCTGTCGCTCGTTTTCACTCCCTGGAACAAAACCGAAATTTACGCGAATGCGGGCTTCGGCTTTCACAGCAATGACGCGCGCGGCACGGTCATCCGCGTCGACCCCGCTGATGGTGTCACTCCGGTTGATCGCGTCGATCCGCTGGTCCGCGCCAAAAGTGTGGAGCTCGGCTTTCGCACCGCCGTGGTGCCGGGACTCGTCAGCACAATTTCAGTCTGGGGACTGGATCTGGACTCCGAGCTGGTCTTTGTCGGCGATGCCGGCGGCACCGAGGCCAACGGCGCGACCCGTCGTTACGGGGTGGAATTCGCGAACTACTACCGACCCGTTCCCTGGCTGGCTTTCGACGCCGACCTGGCGTTCACCCACGGACGATACCGCGACGAACCGGCCGCGGCCGACCGCATTGCCAATTCCATCAGCACGGTCGTCACTGCCGGCGCCACAGCGGACTTACCTCGCGGGGTTTTTGGCACCTTGCGCGCCCGTTACTTTGGGCCGCAACCGCTGATCGAGGACAATTCGGTGAGATCGCCGTCATCGCTCACCTTCAATCTTCGCACCGGGTGGCACAATCGGGAGTGGGAAATCGCCCTCGATGTCCTGAACGTCTTCGACCGCACCAACCCGGACATCGCCTACTTCTACACCTCACGACTTCCCGGCGAACCCGCCGAAGGAATCGATGATATCCATTTTCATCCTGCGGAACCGCGAACCCTGAGGATAAGTTTTAGCCGCCGGTTTTGAGGGCGGAATCCACCGACCAAGCCCGCATTAAAATTTGATTTCAATCAGACGGGAGAATCCCAATGAGTATCCGCTGCGCAACGCATGGATATTCCGCTGAAAAATCAACGTTCCCTCACCCGGCCGGCCACGGGGGCAATGTACCTCACGGTCTGGCGGTGGCATTTTTATGCGGGTATTTTCGTAGCTCCTTTTGTGATTTTCCTGGCCATCACCGGCGGAATTTATCTTTGGAAACCACAGTACGAGGCCTGGCGTTATCACGATCTGTTCACGGTTGAATCTCCTTCCGCCACGCACGCCCCGGTGGAAGCGCAACTGCGCGCGGCCGAGCAATCTGTGCCGACGGATTGGCGCGCACAAACCTTTCAGCCCGCGTTTGCATCCGGGCAAACCGCCCAGGTCGTGTTCAAAGCCCCCGGAGCCGATCAACCGGTGACGGTCTTCATCGATCCAGCGAATGCGCAAGTAGTGGGACAGCTCGACAGTAAAACCCGCTTGATGCGCCTCATTCATGATCTCCACGGCACGCTGCTCGCCGGCAAATGGGGAGAATATCTCGTGGAGTTCGCCGCCAGCTGGGCGCTCGTGCTTTTCCTGACCGGACTTTATCTCTGGTGGCCGCGGCCCCGGTTCACCGTATGGGGATTTCTTTTGCCACGACTGCGTTCCACCGGCCGGACTTTTTGGCGGGACATCCATGCGGTGCCTGCGGTCTGGTTGTCAGTCGGGACGCTTTTTCTCCTGACCACCGGGTTGCTCTGGTCGCAGGTCGGCGGGCAATGGTACCGGACCATCTCGGCCAGACTGGGCCAGGGAACTCCCCGGGAATCGTCATCCGGTGCGCACCGTTCCGAGCTTACCGGCTGGTCGCCCCCGCTGAAGGCCGGACTCGCGGAAAAAATCGATACACTGGCGTCGACCCCGTCCGGGCATGAAGGACACAGCCACGGATCGGCGGTGGTCGCCGGCCGCCGGAGCGAAAACTCGATTCCCCTCGATCGCGTGATCGCCCTCGCCGAAGAGCACCACGTGCCCCAACCCTATGTCGTCGCGCTGCCGGCCGGCGAACGCGGCGTCTACAGCGTGCTGACGGATCGCAACCAGGCCTTTAATCGCGCGTACCTTCACCTCGACCAGTATTCCGGCCGGGTGCTGGCGGACGTTCGCTTCAAGGATTTCGGGTATCTCGCGCAATTCGGTCTCTGGGGCATCATCGCCCACGAAGGCCAGCTCTTTGGACTGGCCAACCAGATTCTCGGCACCGTGGCCGCCGCAGGCGTACTGCTGCTCGCATTCAGCGGCCTCGCGATGTGGTGGCAGCGCCGGCCCGCCGACCGATTTTTTGCGCCGGCCAGCGACGCTCCGCTGCCCGGAGTGATTTTTGCCGGCACGCTCGTTCTCGCGTGCCTGCTTCCCCTGCTCGGGGTTTCGTTGCTGCTAGGCTGGCTGTTCGACCGGCTCGTGACGCGGCGCCTGTTCGCCGGTTAGAGTGATTTAAAAGGTAGGGCGGATTATCCTTAATCCGCCGTCAGAATGAACGCAGGAATCATCGTGTTCGATAGTGACATCGCGACTGAACGTTCGGCGGACTAAGGATAGTCCGCCCTACCTTTCAAATTTATTCCTACCCGGCGCACTCGTGTCCGCGTGCAGGAGCCTGCAAGCAAGCGATTCGAAGCGCAGTGCCCCCGCACGCGGAACCACTTGCAAGCAGGCTCCTACATTTCGGGCACCCTGAAGCAAGCTCCCGAGTGTCGAATCCAGTAGGAACAAAGAGAAATATACATGGGCTACCTTGCCGGCGCAGAAGGCAGACCGGTCAGAATTCCCTCGAAGGCCTGCCGCGCTTCGGTGGTCTTCGAGAGCTTCACGCCCAGATCCGCCATCGCCCGCGCCGCGGCGGGATCGCCATACTTCGCATTCAGTTCCGCGGCGTGAAGCAACAACACCGGACGATGTTGAAATTGCATCACGCCCTGGTTGAGAAGCGCGAGATCGCGGGCCGACGGTGGCGTTTCGCTGCGCAACCAGATTTCGGCCATTAATTCATAAACTTCCGGCAATACCGGCTGCTGCTGTCGAGCGATAAGCAGGGGCGGCAAAACCGTTTGTGTCTGGGCCGCCGTCAGACCCGCCGCCTCCGGCGGCGGCAGTTGGGCGAGTCGCAGCTGGACGAGTTCCACGTAAGCACGCGGCTTCACGACCTGGGCCTGGGCGGCGGCCTCCAGAAATTTTCGGGCCCGGACGCTTTCTCCCCGGCTTTTTTCCAGAATTCCGAGCGAGGCCAGCAGTGCTCCGTCGGTCAAGCCGCGAGCGTACGGCGCCAGCATTTCGTCGTACGCCAACTCCGGATGTCCCGCGAGCACCTCGGCCTCGCCTTTGATGCGGCCGGCCTCGGCTTCCGTGGCATCGCGCAGAACCAGCGGGGCCGGCTCGGGCAGTCCGCCGTCCTTCCGGGCGTTAAATTCCTGATGAACGTACGCGGTATTTCCGAGATAAATGCGAAGCGCGGTGAGCATTTCCCGATAACTCATCTTGAAGCACTCCTGAAACATCGCCTCCGTCACCGCCTCACGCGTCGAACGGGTCACGAATTGCGCGAAGCCCTTATTGTAGCGCTTGCCCTCGCCATAGAGCCACAGGTGCACCAACGCCTGCGCTTGTTTCGCCCACGTGCCGGTCAGCGGATTGGTCGCTTCCGGGGAATCACGGTCGATCGCGAAAAATTCCTGCAACGGAATCAGTCCGCGATAGGCGAGCGTTTTATTGAAATCGCGTTCCTCCTGTCCCTCGGGAAAAAGGGAAACCAGGTTGGGATCATCGACCTTGGCAAACTCGATGAACTTGGGCTCCACTTTCATCGTCACCAGCAGTTGAGCCAGTCCTTCCTCCAGCCAGACGGGCAAACGCGGCTGATTGAAACCCAGCTGGTAGAGGACGTATTCATGATAGAGCTGACGGTACAAATCCACCTGCAGCCTCACCGCCTCTCCTCCGCCGCCCAGCGGACCCACTGACGGATCCCCGCTGGAAGCAACCGGACTGCCCGGCGCACTGGGCGGTCCCATTTCCGCGTCCGATGATTTCAGGTCGATGACCTTGGTTCCGAAATTGAGGACGATGGACGCCTGATCGAAACTTTGGAGCAATAAGCTCGCATGACTGACGGAGGGAGTGCCGCCCGCGGCGGGGACGAATGCGTCAAACTTCTCCCCGGCTCCACAAATAATCAGGGTCATCGGAACCGGGCGGTGAACTTTCAGCGCCGGCCACACCACGGTGATCGCCCCGGTAAACAGCTGGAAATCGCGCAGGAGTTTCTGCGTTTCGCGATCGGACACCGCGGACAAGACTTCCAGCCCGGAAATCTGCGCGTAACGCCACACCTCGGGCGGCGGAAGCCGGCGCACGTCCGTGACCGTAAGCTTGGGCAACTCCAGCAACGGTTCTGCCGCGCGGGAGTTTGGCACCGTTTCTCCGATCAAAACGCCCGCCAAACCGCCGAACAGGGCTGCGATTCCAAGAGTGGAGAGACCGGACA
>JBEHXD010000476.1:0-4733 GCA_048498875.1 Verrucomicrobiota bacterium | reverse complement strand
CCTCAGCTCGCCGGTAATCTCAAGTCTGCGAGCCGCCCCATCCTATTCTTTTACCGTTTCAAAAACATGATCCAAAGCCCGGTCCAGCACCGAGACGCTGATCGGCTTGGTCAGGTGCGCGACGAAACCGGCGTTGTTACTCTTAACGAGATCGTCCTCCATGCCGTATCCGGTCAGAGCAATGCCTTTCAAACCGTGCCGCTCCTTCAATTCGCGCATTAGCGTGAATCCATCGGTATCCGGCAGGCCGATGTCGGAGAGCACCAAGGCGAATTCCTTGTGCCGCGCGGCGTCCAAGGCTTCCTGCGCGGAACTCACCGGGACGACCTCGTACCCACGTCGTTCGAGTAAAGCCCGCAACGTCGCCCGGGTTTGCGCGTGATCCTCGACCAGAAGAATGCGTCGAACCGCGACGAAGGGGGCGCGGCTCTCCGCCGGCACCGGTAGACGCGGGGATATCTCGGGCTGCACGATTCCACTTGGTTTCAACGCTGAAAGTAACGGCAGGAAAACCGTGAAACTCGAACCCCGCCCTTTTCCGTTGCTGCTGGCCTCGATTCGCCCTGCATGCATTTCGACCAGCTTGCGACTGATCGCAAGTCCGAGCCCCAATCCACCGAAGCGATGGGAACGACCGCGTTGGGCATGATCACCCTGGGCAAACGCATCGAAAATTCGTCCCAGTTCCGTCGCATCCATGCCGATGCCAGGATCGGAAATCCGGACCGCGATCGTATTCGCCGTCATATCGACGACACTACGGATGTGAATGATTCCCCCGTTGGGAGTAAACTTCACGGCATTCTTCAATACATTCCAGAAAATCTGCTGCAAACGCCCGGAGTCACCCATCACCTGGACTGTCTCCGCGGCGAGCTCCAACTCGATGACAATTCGATTGTCCTTCAGGTCCGCCTGCACCGTGCGCACGGCATCGCGCAATACCGAATTGATGTTGAGCCGCTGCACTTCCAGCGCCAGCTTGCCGTGCTCGATCCGGGTCAGATCCAGCAGATCGTCAATCAATCGCGCTTCCAGCAAGGCGTTTTTCTCGATCACCCCGAAGGCCTCGCGGGCCTCCGGCGGATAGGCGGGATTGCCAGCCGAGTCGCTCGCGACCAACAGCACGGGATTAAGCGGCGTGCGCAACTCATGGGAAAGCGCCGCCAGAAAATCATCCTTGGCCTGGGACGCGATCACCGTGTCGCGTTCGCGGCGTGAGCGGTCGATTGCGATCGCCACGTAGCGGGCAATACGCGACAGGACCGCTGCATCGCCATCCGCAATCGTCGCGCGTTCGTAGCTGCCAAAAACCACCATACCCATGATGCGCGCACCAACGGTAAGGGGAAAGGTGGCCAGCCCCTTGGCTCCAATCTGCTGAAGAATCTCCGAGTGGGCGGCAACGTTCAATTCCTCAGGAGGCGCGGTGCCGCGCAACTGGACATAGTCGGTCGCTTTCAGCGGAAGGGAAAACAACGGTTCCCGCTGTTTCGGCGAAATTCCGACCGACGCGTTTAAGATCAGCGCATCGCCGGAGTCTGACAGCACATAACTGACAAACAAATCAAGGGTCAGCGCCATGCGGACAGAAGCAAAGATCGCCCCCATATCCTCCGCCGGATCCGCCGCCTGCAGCAACGTCGCGAGCGCACTGGACAGCATGCGGTCCAATGCCTGCTGCCGGTTTAGAATACTCGACTGAAATTCCCGTTGGGTCACATCCTCGATGATCGTGATCGTCCCGGTCGCGCCGTCCGCCCCTGGAATCGGCGCAATGCGCACCGTCTGCAACATGTGCGGCAGGTTGCTTTCGGAAACCGTCGAGGGAAAGGGTAGCAAAAATTTATGCAACGCGGCCGACAGCACGTTTACCTCGCCACTCAGGGCACGAAGATATCTTTCGTCGAAGCGCGGCGAGGCCACGGAGGGAAAAAGCTCCGTGAGCTTGCGCCCGATGGCTTCTTGGGCGGAAAAACCGCTGTGGGCGTTCAGCCATTCATTCCAAGTGGTGACACGCAAATCACGGTCGGTGGTAAAAATCCCGTAGGGTACCAGCTCCTGCATCCATGCCGCCATGGCGCCAGGGTTTCCCGGAGTTGGCCCACCTGCGGCCGCCGCTGGCACATTCTCACTCATTGGAGCTGGCGCGTTTCCCATCGATCCAGTTCAAGCACGAGTCTTTCGAGCGACGAAATTCCCAGCACGATAACCATGTACCCGGTGACGTTTTCCGACTTCACGTGAAACCGGGTATGCACCATCAGACCGTAGCGCAGCTTTTCCTGGGATTGCTGGGTCATCGCATCCAGGATGCGGGGAATAGTTTCCAGCTGAAAACGGGGCACCGCGAAATTGACCTGTATCTGAAGCAAATTGCCGAAAATACCGAGACAGGCATTGAGCAGGATATTCCCCACTTCGGTGATGATTTCCCGGGCATTGGAATCCAGATCATCGGCCGAACGTCCCGCGCCACCCTCGCCCAGCAGGCGGCTGAGCACGAGCGCCGATGCCTTATCGAGCAAAAGCAGCGCGTTGCCCGCCAAGGGCCCCGAAAAGGATTGGTTCACACTCGCCACCGGCTGAACTAACAGCTTTTCCAACACCGGGGTAATGTTTGCCACCTGGTGGATCGCCACATTGGGAACTTCCAGCGAAATGCGGTAACCGGTAAGCTCCGATAAAGCGCCGGCGGCGCGGCCATAACCGATGTTAATCAATTCGGTGAGCGAATCTTTTTGAATTTGGCTCAGTTCCATTGTTCGCCCCCCTGAAGGACAATATCCAAAATTGTCTTCAGTTTTTCACGCGTGACCGGCTTGTTGAGAATTCCTTTCGCTCCAGCGGCGCGCACTTGATCGGAAGTCGATTGTTGCACATCCGCTGTGGCAATGATGACCCGGGCAGCGGGATTCAGTTCGCGCATTTTAATCAGCACGTCGACGCCGTACATCCCGGTCATCACCAAATCGAGAATCACGATATCGGGGGGAGATACGAAAAATTTCTCCAAGGCCATGGCGCCATCGGAAGCGTCCTCCACGGAGTTGCCCAGATCCTCCAGCATGCTGCGCATGGTTCGGCGGGCGAGAGAGGAATCATCAACAATCAGAACTTTGGCTTTCATGTGCGAATGGTTAGTGCTTGAGCCATGTCATCGAGAGGGATGGACGCATCACTAAGTCCAGCTTCCTTGACCGATCGTGGCATTCCGTAAATGACACAGCTCTTTTCATCCTCGGTCAACACGGTTCCCCCCTGCGCCTTAACCCAGGCACAACCTTCACGGCCGTCGTCGCCCATACCGGTCATGACCACGGCCAGAACGCGATCCCGATACACCTCAGCGGCCGACTGGAACAGTACATCAACCGACGGGCGGTGAATCTTCTCCAGGGGATGCATTAACAGCCGTGCAATCACCTGGCCGTCCTCCCGTCGCCGGAAACCCAAATGACGCCCTGCCTGAGCCACCAGGGCCAGACCGGGGCGGACAATATCCCCATCATGCGCTTCCTTCACGTCGATTTCAGATATTTCATTAAGCTTCTCCGCGTAGAGTGCGGTATAACCCACCGGCATGTGCAGCACGATGGCTATCGGAGTCGAAAAATTCGCAGACAGCATGGGAATCATCCGGCGCAAGGCCTGCGGGCCACCGGTCGAAATGCCAATCACCACAATATCATACCGGCCGGTGTGCATGGCCCGCGCAGCCAGCGGCTTCACTGCGGGCTTATCCACCAAGTTCTGGGAAGAACCGCCCGCGGCCGCGCGCATTTTCTCGAGCAATTCGTCCTTCACGCCTCGCAGATCTTCCGTCGCCAGGGCCGATGGCTTTCTTACGACATCCACCGCGCCCGCGTTTAACGCCTCGAACACTTCTTCCGCCTCCTGCTCGGCCGACGACAAAATCAGAATCGGAACCGGTCTGATGCGCATCTGGCGTTGCACAAATCCCACCCCGTTGAGCCGTGGCATGTGGAGATCGCAAATTACGATGTCCGGATTATGGGTGGCTGTCAGTTCCAAGGCTTCCTCGCCATCGCGCGCCGTGGCGACCACATCCACATCGGGAGCCGTGGATAACATTTCGCGGACCACTTTCCGCGCAAAAGCGGAATCGTCCACCACGAGGGCTTTGATAACGCGCGTCATGGGGTAGCGGATGAGTTGCGACGGCGGTACACAAAAGCACCGGCAAGTTCCTCCAGATCAAACTGGGTGGTGAGTTTCAACAACGATTCCGAGGCGCCCACAAACAGATGGCCATTTTCCGGGAGCCGGTGCGCGAACGATTCCACGACATGCCGGATGGCCCCCGGGGAGAAATAAATAAACACATTCCGGCAAAAAATCACTTCTACCGCCGCAGTGGCGGAAAAATCGTCCAGCTTCATCAGATTGGCCCAGTGAAAGGAAACACGCGAACTGATCTCGGAACGCAAAAAATGAAACTCCCCGCGCGCTTCGAAATATTTCTCCTTTAAGACGGGCGGCAGATTGCGGAAGGATCGGTCACGGTAGAGACAGGCCCGGGCTTTTTCGAGCGCCGAATCGCTAGCGTCACTGGCAATAATTTGAATCGGATGAGAGCCCCAGCCCGCTTCCTTCAACGCAATCGCGATGCTG
Organism: Verrucomicrobiota bacterium; assembly: GCA_048498875.1. Taxonomy (GTDB): domain Bacteria; phylum Verrucomicrobiota; class Verrucomicrobiia; order Opitutales; family Opitutaceae; genus Lacunisphaera. The sequence continues at coordinate 98 of JBEHXD010000476.1, read as the reverse complement.
TAAGGCTCCTCGCCCGTGGCGCAGGCCGCGCTCCAGATCCGGAGCGGTTGTTTGGTGCGGGCAAACCAGGCGGGTACAATTTGATCCACCAGCGCGCG
>JBEHXD010000475.1:0-4739 GCA_048498875.1 Verrucomicrobiota bacterium | reverse complement strand
GCGCTCGACCTGTTCATGCGTCATCATGTGGATTGTTTTGATGCCGAGATTCGTGACATGGCGGCCTATTGTCTCGATACCACGGGGAAACGGCTGCGTCCCTCCATGGTTTTCATTTGTGGGTGGCAGGGAGATGGCGTGGTTTCCGAGGACCTGGTGCGCGCGGCGGGCGTGGTGGAAATGGTTCATCTCGCGACGCTGGTGCACGACGACATCATGGATAAGGCGGATCTCCGCCGCAACCGGCGCACGGCGGCGCGGGAATTTGGCCCGGACGCTGCCGTCCTTCTGGGCGATGCCCTGTTCTCTCAAGCTCTGCATGTGGCGTCGCTTTTTCCGACCACCGAGGTGTGCCGCATGGTTTCCGAATCCACCCGCAAGGTTTGTTCCGGCGAAATCATGCAGACGCTGCGCCGTCGCGACATCGGCATTTCACTCGCGGAATACCGGCGCATGATCGATTTGAAAACCGCCGAGCTTTTCCGCGTGTCCTGCTTCTTGGGCGCCCGGCTCTCCGGTCACGATGACAAGTTCACCCAGGCGGCGGATCAGTTTGGTCATCATCTGGGCATCGCCTACCAGATTTACGACGATCTGGCGGATTTCCTCGGCGAGGAAGCGCGGATCGGCAAGACTCTCGGAACTGATCTGGCCACCGGCAAACTGACGCTGCCTTTGATGTTTCTCCTGGAGGAGGTTTCCGTTGAGGAAAGATCCGAAATAGTGTCCGCACTGCGCGGAGGGCAGCCCGTGGGGCTCGCGGCGAGCCGTCATCGCATGAGTGAATTGGGCATCGCCAGCAAGGTGGTGGCGGCCATTGACGATGAGTTGGGGGTGGCCGCGCGCAGCCTTGAACCGTTTGCCCAGTTGGCCCCGGTGCCGCTCATGCTGCAGTTGGGAAGCTTGCTAAAGGCTCAGGTGGCCGCCCTTCAGCCAACCTCGAGTACGGTTTAGTTTGCATTTGCCTGATCCCCCATGACCGCTAGTTTCCCGTGCGCGCGATGAATTTGTCCAAGGTATTCACCAAGGCCATAATCTCCTCTCCCGAGCGCCAGCAGGAGGCGGACTCGGACTTTGTCATCGTAAAGCAGGTACAGGGGGGTGACGTCGCGGCGTTTGATAAATTGATCCTCAAGTATCGTGAGCGCCTTTTTGGCGTGGTTTATAATCTGACCGCCAATCGGGAAGATGCGTCCGATCTGACGCAGGAGGCTTTCATCAAGGCCTTCCAGTCGATCAATCGTTTTCAGGGAAATTGCTCCTTTTTCACCTGGCTCTATAAAATAGCCCTCAATACCACTCTCAGTCACCTTCGTAAGAACCGACTGCGCAGCTTCTTCAGTCTGGAAAAACTGAACGCCGAGGGAGGGGATGCCCAGATTATCGAGCATCTGACGGACAAGAAAGGGGCGGATCGGGACACCTATTTGAAGGAGCTTCAGGAAAAATTGAACGAAGCGCTGCAAAAATTGTCTATCCCACACCGAACTGTGATTACGTTATTCGAAGTCGATGGCCTCAGTCACTCAGAGATAGCTCAAGTCGTGGGCTGCTCTGAAGGCACCGTCCGTTCCCGTCTTCACTATGCAAAGCAGTTTTTGCAAGGTGAGATGGGTAAATATCTTAGCTCATAAGTGCCCATGCCAGACTCGCATCGCCAATCAAAAATCACGGTAGAGGACCTGTTGCGCCTCAAAAAAATTGAGCGTCCGGCAGCTGACTTTTGGGTGACTTTTGAGCGTGAACTGCGCCAAAAACAGCTTTCCGCACTGGTCGAAAAACGGTCCAGCTGGCGGGATATTTCACGTTTTTTCGCCCGCCGGGCCTATTTGCCGATCGGTGCTACTGCGATTCTCGCTTTCACGCTGGTTTCCGTGAAGTTTTATACTCCGGCTGCCGTGGTGCAATCAGTTGAACCGGTGCCTGCCCCGGTCGCATCGGTGAATACTGAGATCCCAACGGTGGCAGTCGCCTCGTCAGAGGTGCCCTACGTTTCTCCTGCGGTGAGTTCGCCCCTGGTCAATCGCGCCGATCAGTCGGTGGTGATCAACGACAGTGCAACGGCCAGGCCTTCGTCGCAGCCGGCTGCTGAATCAGCGGCGGATTCGATGCAGTCTCATTTCGTCCCGGCGCTGGATAATTCCCCTTCGGCGCGATCAATTGCCGCCAACTACGCGCGCTTGGAACAATCTGAACCCGAGCTTATCAGTTCCGTACTCAGGACCCGGCTCAGCACTCCGGCCCGGGTGCAGACCGCTTCCTCCGCTCCGGTGGTGGAGCTGGCCTCCCTCCAGACGATCAGCTCAAAACGCACCCGGTTGCTGGCGCGTTATAATGAGCGTCAACCCATGGCGGAACTGGTGGCATCGGATGCGGTGCGCGAACGCGTTTCACGCCGTCTGGGCGACAGCGACTTCAGCGACCATTTCAACCGCGTCGGCCTGAATGGCGACAAGGTCTCGTTGAAGTTCTGATCATTATTTTCTTGTCGTTTCGAAACCCGCTGCGGCGGGTTTTTTTTGTTTTTCGGGTTTCGCTTCGTAAGGTGGTTTTCGTATGCGAACTGAACGCGATTCGATGGGGGAAATGAAGGTCCCGGATGATGCGCTCCATGGCGCTTCGACCCAGCGGGCCGTGCTCAATTTTCCCGTAAGCGGCCACCGCCTGCCGGAGGAATTCATCCGGGGGTTGGGCCTCGTCAAATGGGCCGCCGCCGCCGCCAATGCGGAATTGGGTGCGCTCGACGGCGAAAAGAGCCGCCAGATACAGGCGGTGGCGCAGGAAATTTCCGACGGCCGGTGGCTTGAGCATTTTCCGATCGACGTTTTTCAAACGGGTTCTGCGACCTCGACCAACATGAACGCCAACGAGGTTATCGCGAATCGCGCGAGCCAGCTGGCGGGGCAACCCATCGGCTCGAAAAAGCCGCTGCATCCCAACGACGACGTCAATCTCAGCCAGTCCTCCAACGACGTGATTCCGACCGTCCTGCATGTGAGCGTGGCCATGGCGTTGCAGCGGAAATTCGTGCCTGCGCTGACCAAACTGGCCGGCGCTCTCCGCGAGAAATCGCGTGAGTGGGAAGGCGTGGTCAAGATTGGGCGGACGCATTTGATGGATGCCACGCCCCTCACCTTGGGACAGGAATTTTCCGGTTATGCGCGGCAGGTGGAAAAGGCGGTTGAGCGCACGGGCCGGGCGGTCGCCGTTCTGCAGGAGCTCGCGATTGGCGGCACCGCGGTCGGAACGGGCATCAACGCCGATGCGCGTTTCGGCAAAACGGTGGCGCGGATTTTGTCGGAGAAAACCGGTCTGGTTTTTCGTGAGGCCGAAAATCACTTCGAAGCCCAGGGCGCGCGCGACGACTGTGTCGAAGTGGCGGGCGAGCTGATCGCAATCGTCGCCGCCCTGACGAAAATCGCGAACGACATTCGCTGGCTGGGTTCGGGTCCGCGCGCGGGTCTGGCGGAGCTAAAGTTGCCCGCCACCCAGCCGGGCTCCTCAATCATGCCGGGCAAGGTCAACCCCGTGATGAGTGAAATGCTCGTGCAGACCGCGCTGTACGTACAGGGACTTTGCCAGACCGTCCAGGCCGCCGGTCGCGAAGGACATTTCGAATTAAATGTAACGCTACCACTGATTGCGCACTGCCTGCACGAAAGCATTCGCTGCCTGACCAATGCAGTGACGATTTTTACCTCCGAATGCGTGGCCGGTCTCGAAGCCGATGCCGCTCGCTGTCGCGAATTGGTTGATCGTTCGCTGATGCTGGTTACCGCGCTCAATCCGCACATCGGATACGATGCCGCGGCGAGTGTGGCCAAGGAAGCGTACGCCACGGGCCGCACACTGCGGGAAATCGTGCTGGAGCGGAAGCGCATGGACGCGGCTTTGCTCGATCAGGCGCTGGAGCCGCTTTCGATGACGAAGCCGGGGATGGGTTCTCTCGGTGGCGGAGGAGGCTGAGCGATGATTCATCAAGCGTCGCTTACCATTCGCACGGAAGGACAGGGTCCGGTGGAAATCACCGGTGAGATCAGCCGGGAACTGGGTCGCGCCAAAATGAATCGTGGGATCGTATCGGTTTTCTGCCAGCACACGAGTTGCAGTCTCGTCATGATGGAAAATGCCGATCCGTCCGCATGGGCTGATTTGCAGGGCTGGCTAAACCGGCTGGTGCCGGAAAAGGATCCTCACTTTCATCATACGCTCGAAGGTCCCGACGACATGCCCAGCCATATCAAGATGGCGCTCACGCGCACGAGCGAGACCCTGCCGTTCGACGAGGGCCGCTTGCTCCTTGGCACATGGCAGGGAATTTTTCTGTGGGAACACCGCCGTGCCGCCCACCGGCGTTCGCTCGTGCTGACCTTTATTGGCGAGCCGTGACGCACGTCACTGCCGGACTATTTGGTCTTTTCCGGGACGCAGATGCCGCAGTGGTTGACGAAAAAGTCCGTGCCCTTGTCGTCAACCAGGATGAATGCCGGAAAATCCTTCACTTCGATTTTCCACACGGCCTCCATGCCGAGCTCCGGATAATCGAGCACTTCCACTTTGGAAATATTGTTCTGGGCGAGGATGGCGGCAGGTCCGCCAATGCTGCCGAGGTAGAAGCCGCCGTATTTTTTGCACGCGTCGGTCACGGCTTTGCCGCGGTTGCCCTTGGCCAGCATCACCATCGAGCCCCCCTGCGATTGGAATAAATCGACGTAGCTGTCCATGCGTCCGGCCGTGGT
>JBEHXD010000474.1:0-4748 GCA_048498875.1 Verrucomicrobiota bacterium | reverse complement strand
GTGTCGAGCGAAAGATTGACCGATCGCAAACCGGCTTCACGGAGTGGCGCGGCGAGGCCGGCGAGAAGTACCCCGTTTGTGGTGAGACCGATCGATTCGATGCCGCGGGTTTGCGTGGCATGACGCACCAAATCCACCAGTCCCGGGCGTAATGTAGGTTCGCCACCCGTGAAACGAATTTTCCGAAAGCCCGTCCGGCCAAAGATCGTGATCAGGCGTTTCAACTCCGCGTCGGACAACAGCTCGTCGCGCGGACGAAAAGTCATCTGTTCCGGCATGCAATACACACAACGCAGGTTGCACGCATCTGTGAGCGAGATGCGAAGGTAATTGATGTCCCGGTTATAACTGTCGAGCGGCATGCCGTGGTCGGGGAAATTAGCCGGACGCGGCGCGGGCGCTAGTTAAATTAGCGTGATGACGCGATTCGCCACGGCGTTTCCCTGCCGGGTTAAGGAAAGCCGGTTGCGGACCAGTGCAAATCGGGGGAATCGTTATCTCAAGGTAAAGATAACGAAACGGTGCCGCGGTCCGCTCGAAACATTCCTGCCGGGTTTCGTGTTCATCCCATTCGGATCAGGGGAGATATTCCCATTGCCAGGGCGCTTGCCCCGAATTTTGCTTCCGGCGTGCCTGCCAAGGAAAACGCCTTTTCGATTGAGCCGAGGATTAGGATCAATTGCGGGCGGCGTTTCGCATTCGGGCCGGGCAAGGCGGAATTGCTGGAGCACATTGACCGGACAGGCTCGATCAGTGAAGCGGCGAAGGACATGGGGATGTCGTATATGCGGGCCTGGACCATCGTGAAAAGTCTGGATCGCGGCTTTGGTGAGCCCCTGGTCAACAAAAGTCGCGGCGGAAGCACCCGCGGTGGGGCCACGCTTTCGGAAACAGGCCGTCGCGTACTCAGTCTTTACCGGGAAATGGAAGCGGCCTGCAAAACCGCCACCGGGGATGCCGGCGGGCGGTTGAACCGTCTGCTGAAAGCCTGAGCACCCTCGGCTTCACTGCGCGGTCGCCAGAGGCGGATTGCACCGTGATCCCCGGATCAGTTCAGCCGGACCAAGGCGCAGCGTGCCACCGGTGAGAATGCGGGCGCGCAAACCGCCGCGACCGCGTAACCAGGACTCGGATTCAGGGGCTAGGGCGGTGTTCATCCAGTAACAGGGTTTGCATTCACCCGCGCCGCGAAACCAGACGCCTTGCAGACAAAAATCACGGTCGGCGAGGGTCATCAGATCCACGCCGCGAACCAGGACGTTGCGCCGGGTGAGGTCGGGAGTAGCCCGGGGGAGGGAGAATTCCCGCTGCATGGCTTCGAAAACCTCCGCGGAGAAAAAGGTGATTTGTCCGGCGTAGTCCGGCCGGTAATCGAAGAAGCGGTCACCCGCGATGCCGCGACCGGCCACGCAACACAAACCGGTGACTTCCCTCGTGGGGTGATCGGAAGGGGCGCGACCGTGATGGCCGAAGTAATTGTGTCCGGGTGACAGATAAAGGTGTTCGAGGCTCGTCTGCATGCCGGCGATGGAGCGGTTGGCGTGCCGTAAACCCACCGGGAAGTATTATTCCGGTTAAAAGATTTCATCGCACCCATGAAAACGATTCATTTTAGCTCCTGCCGTTATATTTGACAATAGATAACGAAAATCATTCATCACCGGGATGGATTTTTGGTTTCGCTTCGTGATTTTTCTGACGACTTCCGCGTTCCTTTCCGCGGCGGAGCCTGTCCTGAAAATTACCGCGCCGGCCAGAACACTCGAGCTAACCGCGGAGGAGTTTGTCGCACTGCCGCATCAGGAGATCACGGCGACCGAACCGCACGGAAAAAAAGAGCATCACTACGCGGGGGTTCTGCTCAATGAATTGCTCTCGCGGGTGGATGCTCCGCTTGGTGAAAAACTGCGCGGTCCGGCGCTGCAATGGGTCGTGATGGTGCACTCGCGCGATGGTTACGGCGTGGTCTTCTCCCTCGCCGAGTTCGACGAGGCCTTTGGTGGCCGGACGATTTTGCTGGCGGATCGCGACGATGGCCAGCCGTTGGCGGAAAAAGCCGCGCCGTTTCAATTGATCGTGGCCGGCGACAAGCGCGCCGCGCGTTGGGCACGGATGGTGTCTTCGATCGATCTGGTGGCGATGAATTCTCCGGCGGCTGCCACCCCCAAGCCCTGATTTTCCCATGACCCGATACACCACACCCACCCGGATTGTTATTATGCTCGCGGCATGCGGCGGACTGCTGAGCAGTTCCGCTGTCGCCCAAAGTACCTCGCTGGAGGAACGTCTGCAGCGCCTCGAAAACGAAGTTGGTACGCTGCGAAAGGAGAACCAGCAGCTCCGTTCCGAACTCGGCCTCGAAGGCAAAGCGGGCCAGACGATCGTCAAGCCGGCGGGCCGCGAGCCCGTGTTGAGCGTGGGCGGTCTCATTCAGGCGCAGGCTGATTTTGGCGACAAGGGCGATGCGCGCTTCACGAGCGGCAATGATCGTTTCTACCTACGCCGTGCGCGCATCAACATCCAGGGGAAATTCCTCGAGGAATTCGATTTCCGCCTCGAGGGCGAATTTGCCGGTTCGCTCCCCGAGGCGTCGGGCAATCGCGCCCAGTTGACGGACGCCTACATCAACTGGAACAAGTACGAATTTGCGAACATACGCGTGGGCCAGTTCAAGACCCCGTTTGGCTATGAGCAACTCGCGGCCGACCCGAAATTATTCAGCATCGAACGTACGCTCGTGAATGACCGTCTCACGGTCGGCCGGCAGATCGGTGTCCAGGTGGGAGGCGATTTATTCGACAAGAAGATCTCCTACGCCACGGGAGTTTTCAATGGCACCGGCGTGAACACCAGCGCCAACGACAACGACAAGATGCTGTGGGCCGGTCGCGTTTCGACGGTGGCCTGGCAGGGGAAGCTGGGCGGACAGGAGGCGAAATGGACCTTGGGCGCGGATGCAGTGACCTCGAACGACGCGAACCTTCCCAGTCAGGCCGGTGAGTTTGGCTTTGATCTCGTGCCCGGTGGCACCAAGGACAACATCTTTGCCGGCCGCCGCAAAGCGGGAGGGCTCGATACCCAATTGCATGTCGGGCAGTTCGATCTCTGGGTCGAATATCTCCGCGCCCGTTTCAAGGCGACCGATCTCATCCCGTCACGAAGCTTTGATACCGACGGCTGGTATGCCCAAGCCGCTTATTTTGTGGTCCCAAAGAATCTTCAGGCGGTGGTCAAATTCGACAAGTTTGATCCCAACCTGAACCTCACGGGCAACACGACCACCACGTGGACGCTGGGACTGAACTACCTGCTGAAAGGCGATGATCTGAAGCTGCAACTCGACTACCTCATCTCGGACATTGACGGCCAACCGTCGAAGAACGAAAAACTGATCCTTCGTCTGCAATCCGTATTCTGATCTCGACCATGAAAATCCGACTTTCTCTTGCCACTATTATTGCGGCACTGTTTGCGCTGTCCCTTCATGCGGCCGAGCTGAATATCTTCGCAGCGGCGAGCCTTTCCGACGCGCTCAAGACGATCGCCAAAACCTACGAACCGGCCAGCGGCGACAAATTGCACTATAACTTTGCGGCGTCGAGCGCCCTGGCCCGGCAAATCAAGGAAGGTGCGCCGGCCGACGTGTTTTTCTCCGCCGACGAGGCGAAGATGGATGAACTGGCCAAAAGCAACCTGATCGCCGGCGACACTCGCGTGAGCCTGCTCTCCAATACGCTCGTGATCGTGGTCAATGCCGAGGGCGGGGCGACGATCTCTACGGCTGACGATCTGACAAAATCGGGCGTGGGCCGCATTGCGCTCGCCGAACCTCAGAGCGTGCCAGCCGGCATCTACGCCAAGGAATACCTGCAAAAGATCGGCCTCTGGAAAAAGGTGATCGATAAGGTGGTGCCGACCGAGAATGTCCGCGCCTGCCTGGCGGCAGTCGAGGCCGGCAACGCGGATACCGGAATCGTTTATAAGACGGACGCGCTCATTTCGAAGAAGGTGAAGGTGGCGGTCGAAATTTCGGTCACTGAGGGACCGAAAATTTCCTACCCACTCGCGGTGGTGAAAGATTCAAAAAATCAGGAGGCAGCGCGGAAGTTTGCCGCTTATCTCGCTTCGGCGGAAGCCCGCGAGGTATTTGTGAAATACGGATTTCTCCCGGCTCCGTAGTCGCGTGAATGTCGGCTGAAGCGTGGCAGATCACCTGGTTTACCCTCGGCGTCGCGGCGCTGAGCACCCTGGTGATTCTGCCTTTCGGCACCGCGCTGGCCTGGCTGCTGGCGCGCCGCGATTGGCCGGGAAAGTCGCTGGTGGAAACGCTGGTGGCTCTGCCGCTTGTGATTCCGCCCGTGGCGACCGGCCTGCTGCTGCTCAAACTGCTTGGGCGACGCGGCGTGGTGGGCGGTTGGCTCGAAAGAAATCTCGGGGTGGAAATCGTGTTTACCTGGCGTGGCGTCGTCATTGCCACCGCGGTGATGTCATTTCCCCTGCTCGTGCGCGCGGCGCGGGTGGCCTTTGAAAACGTCAGCCCGCGATTGGAGCAAGTGGCCCGCACGCTCGGTGCGAGCCCCTGGAGGGACCTCATCGTTGAAAGCCGTGGTCAGTTCGCTGGCGGAGATTTCCAGCTCGGGCAGGGGCTGCGCCACGCCCTGATAGGTCGCGGGGATCCCTTGCGGCGCATCGCGGGTGTAGATGGTGAAACCGCCCCAGACCGAGACCCTCAGCGCGGTTGTGCCGGT
>JBEHXD010000473.1:0-4751 GCA_048498875.1 Verrucomicrobiota bacterium | reverse complement strand
TGCTGGGCCAGTGAGTCGTCTTGTTTTCATCGGGGTATGGCTGAAGGTTCAGGCGGTGAGTTCCCCGTAGACGCGGCCAGCGTTTGCCTGATTGATTCGCGCAGGCGAAATCGGCGGGACGTAGTAACCAGCATTTTCAAGCGTGCCGCGCGAGACGGTCGAACCTGAGCGATGGCCGGGCGTGATATCCGCCGTCAGGTTGAACATCTCGGTATCAGGGATGTGGCGGAAACCCTGTTGCACACCGATGAAGTAAGCGGGGGCAGCGGGCAGACGTTTCTGAGAAGCGAGCCGCGCAGTGATGCGTGCATCCTTGGCCGCGATGTCATCGCGCAGCTCGGGGCTGCGACGAGGAAAACTGTTAATGACGGGACGTGGTGGTGTGAGCGTGTTCATAAAATTCTCAATTGGAACCGGGGTTCTGCTTGCGGTGCAGGTACGCCAAAATTTCCGCGTGCTGCTTCTCGATCGTTTCGAGGTCGTCAGCTTCCTGGCGGAGTTTTTTTGCCAAGTCCGCCGATCCGATAACCGCCGCCAAAGCACGAAGGATCACGATGCGTCTTGCTGTTGGAACAGCGGGCAGTCCTTCGAGGACGAAGGAATGAAGCTCGGCCATGTTTACCGGTTCACTCATGGCGCAGCCTCTCGATAACGCGGATCACTTTGTTTGCCTTCGATCCGGCGCGCACACCGCGTTCACCGCGCACGGCCGCTTTCACCGTGTGTTCCGATACCTTGAGCTTCAGAGCGAGGCTCTTGTACGTGTGACCAGCGGAGATCAGACGAGCCTTGCGGCGGCGGTAGGATTGCCTTGACGGGGTGTCCATATTGTCCAACTGTGTCTAAATAGATACGTCCAATAATGGACACTGTAAAGCAAAAAATAGACACTAATCCCAAATTTTTTGGACAAAGGCTGCGCGCCGCAATTGAGCGCAGAGGGTTTGCTATGGACGCCTTTGCCAGGGAGATGGGCGTGAGCCGCGCCACTCTGTATAACTGGTTTGAACGTGATACCCCACCACCGTCAAAAAAGTATCAAAGCGAGATGGTCCGCCTGCTCAGAGAGCCCGCTGAGTACCTCTTCCAAGGTTTGACACCTTCGTCCAATAAAACTGGACACCTGAAATCAGGTGGTGAGCGCGCTTTAACGGTTCAGGAGGATGCGGCAAAATTCGGCACGGTTGCATCTCGGCTTGGGCCATCCGATTCGCGCCTCCCCACACGTGCGGATTGCGAGCTCCTCTTCCAACAAATCTTAGACGCCGCTGAACAAAGCGGTGACCCCTCCGCATTTCCCGTGTTAATGCATCGCCTTAAAAAACAATTCTCGCTCGATGAATTCGAGCCAGCCCAGGAGTAGAAATGAAAACTACCAATGCCCTTCTTGTAGTTCTGATTCTGTGCGTGGTGGGACACGGCGTCTTTATTTTCCACGCCGAGGGTGTCCGAGAATCTGCGAGAATTGAAAGGGCACGGCAGCGCGCAGCGTTAATTGTCGAGGCAGACGAAAATTATTCGAAGCAAAATAATTACGTTTCGCATAGGATGCAGGAGGCCATCGACGGTAAACTGCCTTTCACCACAGAACAGGAAGAAGCAATGTTGCTCCGTTCCGTTCTCCAACGGATGGACGCCCGACAAGCCGCACTGGAAAAATTCCCTCTTTAAACGGGACCCAGTGCGATGAGCGAAGAGTTTTACTCAGCGAAGAAGATTCTCCCGAGCATGAACAGTGACGCCGCACTGACCTTAAGCTTTCGCCACAATATTTTCTATTCGAACCACGGGCCGATTCCCGCATCCCAAGTCGCTGAGGCACTTCTGGCTTTGGATCGAATTGTCCAACGGTCCCCAAAGATTTTCCAAAAACTCGCGCCGGGCAGCTCTCTTCCGAAGGTCCAGCTCTACGTCGAAAAACTCACGGAGGGGAGTTTGGCGGAAGATGTATTTGTGAGTTTCTTTTTCGGCTCGAAAGCGAAGATGGATCGCACCATTAAGGCGTGGCGGAAGACTCTCGGAATCGACCTCAACACAAAAAGCGGCGTGCTACGGGCAATCATCATCGGTCTCATTTTGGTCGGCGGATATGCCGCGATCAACTACCTTTCGCCCTCGAAGCCCTCGATTCAGATTCAGGATAGCGTGATTATAAATGTCGCGGCGTCCGACTTGAAAATGACTCCTGATGATTTGGTGAAAGTCATTGAGTCGTCAGTTACCCGGCAAAAGGCGTTGGCGAAGGATGCGGCGAAATTTCTTTCACCGGCAAAAAAAGATCCCAAGGCAATCGTGCGGTTCGATTCGAAGCAAGAGCTGACAATCCCCAGCGACTTCATTGCCGCGATTCCGGAAAACACTTCCTCGCTCGACGACGAGAAAGTGAAATTGGTTCAGCACGCAGAAATTCATCTCAGGGCTTCCGACTTGGACAGCAGCGACAAAGGCTGGGCCGCCGTGATCCCTTCTGAATCGCAGAGGCGACTTCGTTTGGAACTGTCTCCTGAGATCAACGCAGACGATTTATTCGGGCAGCGTGTGGTTCGAGGAACGGTCGAGGCCATCAGCAGAAAAGACGCCTATGATAGATATCAGCTTCGAAGCTATCTGCTTGTTTCCCTGGACCCGGAGCAATCAGTTCCCGAAAAGAAAAATTCGGATCGGTAAAAAGTTCGCCCTGACATTTGCGCGAACTCAGTTCTGCTGACTGTTGGTAGCCTCCCGAATTTTATGAGGCGTGAAATTATCTCTGTGTGAAATAGTCGTCGCCGTTCCCGCGGTTCCCGCCGTTCCCTATCTGATTTTGAGGGGTTGATCTACAGTGGCGGCTCTTGAGCCCGACCACCACAGCCACGGCCCGCAGCAAGGCATTTTCGACGCCTTTCGTCAACGTCACGCACGAGCGGCAAATCCAGGGCGCATCGCCGTTGATGCGCATTTCATTCCTGGCCGATATTTCCAGCGAAGATCGCGCCCGGCTGCTTGCCCTGGCTCAAACCTTTCGAGGCCGCCGGTGCTTTGCGCCCGACGGTATGCTGCTCCCTCCTGGCTGCGCCGAGAAGTGCCTGACCCTTTTCCGCGCCGGTTACCGCGCGAACTGCACCGAATTTTCAAATCGATACAGCGCACCTCTCTCGGACGTGAAAGTCACCGCGACCAAAGCCGTCGCCACGATCCGGCACGCTGAAAGCAAACAGGAGGCAGCAGCGTGAAAGACACGGTGAAACAACCTGCGCTTTCCCTTCTGCGTCACTCGTTGACCGCGGTCGGCGGTTTTCTCGTAGCACGCGGCTACATCACGAAGGCGGATGCCGTGCAATGGGCGGGTGATATTTTCGCTGTTGCCGGCCTCGCTTGGGGACCGATCGACGAATGGTTCACGGCGTGGCGCTTGGAAAATGAAGCGCGCATCCAGGCACTGATCAAAGCCGCGGTCGAGGAAGCACTGCGCGCCAAACCCCTTGTTTAACCAAAACACACCGATGAAAAATAAAATCCTGCTTCTCTTCGTTGGCCTCGGCCTTCTGTGCTCTTCAGTTTTCTTTACCGGCTGCGCTTCGAAGGGCGACCTTGCTCCCTCCGGCGTCTACCAGGGCGACGCAGTCACGTTCAATGCCGACGTGACGATCACGAGCACCTACACGCTTTTTGATTCCTACGTTACCTGGGAATATAAAAACCGCGCCGCGCTGGCCACTTTCCCCGCCGCAACGAAGCTTGCGGATAATATCCGGGCGAACGCGAAGCATTGGTTCACCAGCGCAGAGGGATTGCGCGATGCCTATGCCGCATCACCCACTGCCGAGAACAGGGCGAATCTCCAGAAGGCACTCGCTGTTCTCCAGGCCGCGTTGCTTGAGGCCAGTACTTACATGGCCCAGCCGATTCCGAACACCGCCAAATAAAACCGTCAACTCAACCACGCATCATCATGAATTCCGTCGCAATCCTCGCCGCCTTGAATGGCGCAATCGAAATCACCACGACCCTCATCCCCGTCGTCGATCAGTTGAAGCGGGACGGGCTGGTCACCGAAGAACAGCAAGCGGCCATCCTGGCGAAATACAATTCGCTGAAGAAGCAGGCCGACGGGCAGTTCTCCGGCCCGCAGTGGGAACTCTCCGGCCGCTAATCGCCTGAACTTTTTTTCGTGATGCTCCTTGCTCAATCTACCCCATCCGCCGCCGAGTTATCCAGCTGGCTCTCGGTCCTGTTCTGGTTTGGTGGCTTCATCGCCACCATGCTTGGTTGTGCGGTGGCGATCAAGGAGCTGAGAAAAAAAGAAGCGCCCGCGCTGCCTCAGCCGCTGAGCGTGCGCACCCACGACACGTTTGTGCCATTCGCTCAGCACAACGAATTGAAGACACGCGTGGACAAAATTTCCGATGACATTCGAACCGGCTTCGATCGTCTCGATCAGAAACGCAGCGTTTCGATCGCGGGACTTCACGAGGATCTGCATGAAGCCGTGGCCTCGATGCGGTCGGAGGTAAAGGGCGACATTTCCGCGGTCCATAACCGCATGAACGAAATTCTGGCGGCCGTCAGCGAATTGCGCGGCCGCATCTCGGAGAGCATCAAACATGACCGGCGCTGAACGTCTTTTCCAAATCAAGCGCGCCGTGCTCCGCGCCCTGGCAGATTGCTCCGGCTTCGCCGTGCGCGAGGAAGTCATCCGCGAGCAAACCTTGCTTAAGGTGGATTTTCTCCAACCGACCACGGCGGAACTCGACATGGTTTTGACCAACGTC
>JBEHXD010000472.1:0-4756 GCA_048498875.1 Verrucomicrobiota bacterium | reverse complement strand
AAAATATTCGGCACACTGATTCCGAAATCCTGGGTGATTTTGGTGATGCCGCCAGCAGCTTCTCCACCATGTTCGGTGGTGGCGAGGGCGAGGAAAAGCAGTGATGAGTGCATGACAGAAAAGGGGCTGCGCGAATCTAACGATTCGCGCAGCAATAAGAGAAATTACTTACCGAGGAAGAGAGCGTAGAACGCGACCGCTTCAGCCAAAGCCATACCGATGATGGCTTGGACAAGGATCTTGACCGACGCGCCCGGATTGCGGCCGACAGCCTCAACGGCCTTCGTGCCAACGAAACCTACGCCAAGGGCCGCACCGAGACAGCCGAGGGCGCCTTGGATACTTCCGGTGATTTCAGCAATAATGGGATGCATTTTAGTGGATGTTTTTGTGGTTGTAGTTGCCGCCGTGCGCACGCGAAGCACGCTCCCGGCGGGAAATTTCAATGGTGTGCTTCAGCGCCGTGTCCTTCGGCATGATCGTGATGATCATCCCCGTGGTTACAGATAAGGCCGATGTAAACACTTACGAGTAGAGTGAAAACGAACGCCTGAACAAAGCCGATCAAGACCTCCAGGAAATAGAAGGGAATTGGCAAACCCCAGCGCTGCATTCCTGACATCGCGTGAATCAGGTTTTCGCCGCCGAAGACATTTCCGAACAGACGGAACGACAACGAAACCGGACGGAATGAGATCGAAATAATTTCCAACAAACCCACCGCAAAAAAGATCAGGAAAAGGGGATAGTAGATCGCCGCAGGTGTTTCCCGTTTGTCAGCCTTGTTGCCGAAAATATCCAGAAAGATGGCCTTGGGCCCCGCATAGCGGACAATGAGGTACAGCCAGGTGAGCATGGAACAGAGCGCGAGGGCAATCGTCCCATTCATGTCCGCATTACCCGGACGAATTACTTCCATCCAACCACCCTCCGGCTGTGCTTTGAATATTGTACCCACACCAGGGACCAAACCGCTCCAATTTTGGATAAGAATGAAAATGAAAAGGGAAACCAGTACCGGAAATGCAGCTCGATAGGCTTTTGCGCCAATGATCGGCTTGATGAGATCCATGATGCCTTCGACCAAGTGCTCGACAAAAGCCTGCCCGTGCGACGGAACCAATGCAGGTTTGCGAACCGCCAGACGAATCGCGATCAAAAGCACCGCTGCAACGATCCAGCTCGTCACCATACTGTTACTAACTGGAAGCGGGCCTACATGAAAAAGTGGCTCGGCCATCGCCGACATTCCATGTCCTCCCTCCTCAGCGGCATGAGCAACTGTCGTAAGACCGAATACGGCAAAGAGGCTGAAGAGTTGATTGGTGCGAAGCATGGTTCCGGCAGACAAATGTCGGTAGTGAAAGGGTTGAATAGGTAGGTTTTCGCACAGCTAAGCGTCAACCCTCTAAATCGAAAAACAGTAGGAAGTGTGTTAAATTAGCCCCGCCATGAAAAGCGGAGGTTATGGCTAATGAATACGTGGAACTTGTCAGACAGTCCAAAATGGCCTCCATTTAAGCCATGGACCAAGCCGCCCGCGACCTCCTCAACCGCACCGAATCGCCCCGGCGTCCCAATGGAGAGCGCAAGTTGGCCCACAACATATTCATGCAAGCGACGTGGGGCTTGCTGGCGGTGGCAGCCCTGGGGCAACTGTTTCTATTGGTCTGGCTGGATGTGATGTCCTGACCGCGACAAGCGATTGATACCCGTCTGCGCGCGCCTGAAACACCGTTTCATGTTCCATGGGCCAGGTCAGTGTTTCTAATGGCTGCCAGGTGGCCAGCGCAGGGAGGAATTGCGCGACGCTTTTGAAGTATTCGGTATAGTCGGTCCGAAAATACAGCCGGCAGCCTTCGGGAGCCCGGGAAGCGATTGTTTCAAAGAAATCGGGCTGTAAGAGCCGGTTCTTATGATGCCGCTTTTTCGGCCAGGGATCGGGGAAAAGCACCCAGATTTCCGCCAAAGTGATTCCGGCAGGCAGGGCGCGAAGGAATTCCAAGGCTTCAGTCCGGATAAAATGGCAGTTCGTCAGGCGCCCGTGCTTCGCTTTGCGCAAGGCGCGGGTGATCCGATCGCTGCGGAGATCGACCCCAATGCAGAGTTTTTCCGGATTTTCCGCGGCGTAACGCGCAAGAAAGTGTCCGTGGCCACAACCGATTTCCAACACAATGGCCCGCGACTGCGGCAGAATGGCGCCAAGCTCCGTCCGAAGATCGGCGCGACGCTGGGTGATGAGTTCAACAAAAGCCGGATTAAAATCCACGGCTTCTATTGCCCGGCCATCGTGGTCTTGGGCAACTCAGAAGCGCTGCGCTGTACGCGAGGCAGGCGCATGCGAATCGCGAGGCCCTGCCCTTCCTTGCTTTCAGCCCATACCCGTCCGCCATGCATCTGCACGATGTGCTTGACGATACTCAGTCCCAAACCCGTCCCCCCGGTCTCACGGGAGCGGCCTTTCTCCACCCGGTAGAATCGTTCGAAAATTTGCGGGAGATCGGCGGAAGGAATTCCCGGACCATTGTCCACGACGAAGCATTCGACGTCATTCTCGCCGACGGTCGTGCCGCCGATTTCGAGTCGCGCTCCCTTGGGCGTGTACTTGAGCGCGTTGTCCAAAAGGTTGCCAAAAACCTGGGTGAGTTTTTCCGGATCGGCGTTGATCGTGCCGACTTCCGGCGAGACCTTGAAGGAAATGATGTGGTCTGCTGCGGCCGGGCGCTGCCGATAGTCGTCGACGAGATTTTTGAAAAACACCGCGAGATCCACGGGGGCGAATTTGATTCCCGGCGTGGCGGATTCCAAACGGGAGAGAACCAGCAGGTCATCGATGATTGCCTGCAGGCGCTCGCTATGGCGCTGGATCGTTTTCAGGAATTTCTCCCGGTCCTCGACGGCCATCGTGAGGTGTCCGTCCACCAGCGTCTCAATGTATCCCTTGATGATGCTCAGCGGCGTGCGCAATTCGTGCGAGGCGTTGGCCACGAAGTCCCGGCGGACCCGTTCCAAATTCCGCTGATTGGTGATGTCGTGGATGACGAACAACGCCCATTGCGATTTTCCGTCGGGAGAAGGAATGGGCGCACCCGACGCCTCAATCCAGTGGGTTTTCTGCCGGTCCACGATTTCGAATTCTTGGCGGGGCAGCGGCTGACCTGCGCGCGTTTCGCGCACGTAATCCAGAAACGGCGCGCTGCGCACAATTAGTTCGAGGCGAAGATTCACGAGGTCTCGCGCGCCCGGAAAAATTTCGCGCAGCGCCCGGTTGGCCAGATGAATATAATTGGATTCGTCGACGATCAGCACGGCCTCGCGCAAATTCCCGAGCGTGGCTTCGAGCTGCGTGAGCTGGCCACTGCGCTGAAGCCGCAATTCGGAATTATCACTGATAAGCCGGTTGACCGATTCGGTCAGGCCGCGCCATGCCGGCAGGTCGTCGGGTGCGACCTCCTTTTGCAGGAAGGGCTGGCTCGCCCGGATCGCATTGCGCAATTCGGTCAACGCGTGGTTCTGGCGCCACAGAACGCGGAGCAGGAACGCCACGACGAGGAGCAGAACAACAACGACGGCGATGCTCATGCCGAGAGCTTCTTGTCCGCGATGCGATATCCCACCCCGCGGATGGTTTCGACCCACGCGGATTCCTCGCCCAACTTCTCCCGCAGGCGCCGCACATGGGTATCCACCGTGCGGGTTTCAATCTCGGTGGAGTAATTCCACACGTTAAGGAGCAGATGCTCCCGTGTCTGAACCCTGCCCTGCCGTTCCATGAGCAGACGCAACAATTTGAATTCGGTGGCGGTCAGTTCAAGCAGTTCGCCGTGGACGGTCACGCGGTGGGTTTCGCTATCAAGCAGGATGTCGCCAATATGCAATTTGGCCGCGGTGGCTTCCTTCGGAGCAGACACACGGCGCAAAATGGATTCCACCCGCAGCACGAGCTCCTTTGGACTGAATGGTTTCGCCAGGTAATCGTCGGCCCCGGACTCCAGGCCTTCAATCCGATCATGCGGTTCGGACTTGGCGGTGAGAAAAATGATCGGCACTTTCGCCAGCTTGGGATCCGCGCGCAAAATCCGGCAAATCTGGATGCCACTCAGGTGAGGCATCATTATGTCTAATATTATCAGGTCCGGCTGGTAGCTCCGCGCCTTCGCAATGCTGGCGGTCGCGTCATTGAGCGTTTCCACATGAAATCCCTTGGCTTTCATGTGATAGGCCACCAGATCGGTTACGTCCGGCTCATCATCGACGACGAGGATCTTTTTCTTCTCCATGACGGGGTGGATTATTAAACGGGTGAAACCCTTTCCAGTGAATTAACCAGCGTCACCCAATTGTCACAAGCTTATCACCTGAATCCGTGAACCATTTAAATAAACACCGATTGTTCAGGGCGGATTTTCCCCGGCACGATTCTGCGCCGCGACCCGGACCATGAGAATACTGATGTCAGCCGGGTTCACGCCGCTGATGCGACCGGCCTGCCCGAGATTGTGCGGCTTGAATTCCTGCAGCTTCAAGGCGCTCTCCCGGCGAAGCCCGGGAATGGACAGATAATCGAGCGATGGGGGGAGCAGGATTTTATCGGCGTGTTTTTGTTTTTCCACCTGCCGTTGCTCGCGCTCCAGGTATCCCCGGTAGGTGACCCGATAAAGCACTTCGGCACGAATCTCTGGCGACAACGCTAGGAATTCATCGGGCAGGGAAGCCGATGATTTCTCCCGTCGGATAATTTCTGCCCAAAGTTCAC
>JBEHXD010000471.1:0-4757 GCA_048498875.1 Verrucomicrobiota bacterium | reverse complement strand
CGGAAATGATCGAGATCCTGCAGCGGGCGCGACAGCCTGTGAACGGGAACGCCATGGGTGCCGCCGCGGCCGCTGCCGCGCTGGACGATCGCGAGTTCGTTGAGAAGTGTCTGCGCGAAAATCGCGCGGGCATGCAGCTGATCGAAACTTCCCTGAAAAAATGGGGCATTGAATTCGTGCCCGGCACCGGGAATTTCATTTTGATCAAGGTTGGGGATGGCCAGCGCCTCTTTGGCGAACTGCAGGCGCGGGGCATCATCACGCGCCCGGTGAAACCCTATGGTTTGCCGGAGTGGTTGCGGATCACCGTGGGAACACGGGCCCAAAATGAACGCCTGCTGACCGAACTTGCAGCGTTGCTCGGCAAAAAATAACTGCGTTTTCGGGTTTGGTAAACAACGCTCTCGCCACTGTCATTCTGAGCGTAGCGAAGAATCCATGGCTGCCATTCTGCGGCAAAAGGCGATGCCACCGCATCACTTCTTTGCCGCCGCCCGCCGTACGCGATCGTTGATCGCAATGGCCAGTTCGCCGGAATTTTCCGGCACGGCCTCGATCCAGATTTCGCGATGACCGCCCTGATCGGCGGCTCGCAACACGCGGTATAGATTGTGCGCGATTTCCTTCAACGACGCGCGCGTGCTGAGCCAGTAGGTATTCCGCATCGGACGGAGGCGCGGTTTGCGCAGGAAAATTCCGCCAATGTCATCCGGCAACGGGGCGAGTTCCGTTTTGATGACGAGGCGGGTGCGCGGGCTATAGTGCTGCAACAGCATTCCCGGGGCGGGCAGGCCGATCGCGGTTTGCTGGGCAAACTTGGCAGCCTCTTGCCGGACTTTTTTGCGCAGTACCTTTCCGAGTGAGGATGCCGTAATGGAACCGGGACGCAGGATTTTGGGTTTTGCCGGCTGGGTGAGATCCAGAATCGTGGATTCCACGCCCACCTTGCTTTCGCCGCCGTCCAGCACGTGGGGGATTTTTCCGCCCAATCCGTCGAGCACATGCGCAGCGGATGTGGGGCTGACGTACCCGAATAAATTGGCACTGGGCGCGGCCAGGGGTACCTGCGCCAATCGCAGTAACTTTCTCGTGAGCAAATGGGCGGGTGAGCGAATCGCCACCGTGTCGCGATTCGCCGTCACGATTCCGGGCACGCAGGGTTTCTTGGGCAACACCAGCGTCAGCGGGCCAGGCCAGAATTTTTTGGCAATTCGCCGCGCGGCATCGCTGAATTCCGCCAGCTCTTCCGCGTGGGCCAGGTCCAGCACATGGACGATCAACGGGTCCTGTGTTGGCCGGCCTTTCGCCGCAAAAATTTTCCTGCAGGCCTTTTCGTTGAGCGCATGAGCCGAGAGTCCGTATACGGTCTCGGTGGGAATCGCCACCAGCTCTCCCTGCTGCAATGCCTTCGCCAGCTGGCGAAGGTTGGCGGGAGTGGGCGGGTAAGTCCGGGTCTTCACGAAAATTGGCGACAAAAAAGCCGGAGCAAAATGCTCCGGCTGAAATTGGGTTAGGCGCAACGCCTTATTGCATCGTCAACAGATTGCGCGCGACCTTGATCTTCGAGGTGACGCTGCGCTGTTCCTTGGCGGAAAGATGGGTGTACTTGCGGGGAAGGATCTTGCCGGTATCGGTGATATAGCGGCTCATCAGCTGCGGGCTGGTGACGGGGATCTGTTGCGGCGTGAGAGTCTGCGTGGCGGGTTTCTGTTCGGTGCTGCTCATGATGGAAAAAGGGAGCCGGAACGTTGGCATTGAACCCCTCCCTGTCAACGGGCATTTTTAGATTGCCAAGCGGGAATCGGTCGCCTGTTTGGGACCACGGTTAGTCCCCGTAGCTCAAATGGATAGAGCAGGCGTTTCCTAAACGTCATATCCCGGTTCAATTCCGGGCGGGGGCACCATTCTGGATCCGTTGCTCAATCTGCGGGCTGCGCCAATACCGCCAGCCTCACATTCCGCTCTTGAAGGTCTTGTGGTCGATTACGCCACTGGTGCGGACTTGTTTCAGGGCTTTGCCGTATTCCTCGAGTAAGCGTAGGGCGTAACGGAGGCGTTTGCGGATGAAGGCGTCTTCCTTTGAAATGTCCGCGGCGCCGTCGGGGGCGTTCAGACTACCTTCGATGTGTTGGAAGATCACGTGCTCGGGAAGCCAGACGAGCCGGTTGTTTTTGTAGCCGCTCATACGGAGTTCGGCGACGGGATAGCTTCCGCCGCGCGAGGCGGAGACGGTGGCGATGAGAGCGGGCTTGTGGCCGACCTCGTCCGCCGTGCAGTTGAGGAGAAAATTTTTCACGCCGGGGGGCACCATGCCGCCCCATTCTGGCGACACCACGACCAGCGCGTCGGCCGATTTCAGCTCGGCGGAAATCGGATCCCAGAGTGCGTCCGGCGCGCCACCCGTGGTCTCCTCCCACAAGGGCAGGGGATTGCCGCTTAAACTGTAGAGAAAGGTTTCGGCCCCCGCGTGTTCATGGGTGAGCACCGTTTTGACGTAGTTCGCGACTTTGAGCGACTGGGCTTCCACGCGGTGACTGCCGCTCAGGATGAAAAATTTCATGGGGCACTGATGGCCCAGCTAGGGCTTGCTTGCAAGCTGCTGCGGCGTAACATCCTCATTCCTGTGCCAAACTCATTCGGCGAACTTTTCCGCATCACTACCTGGGGCGAAAGCCACGGTCCGGCCGTGGGCGTAGTCGTTGACGGCTGCCCGCCGCGACTGCCGCTGACCGCCGCTGAAATCCAGGCCGATCTCGACCGGCGCCGTCCGGGTCAGAGCGACATCACCACCCCACGCAAGGAAGCAGATCAGGTGGAGATTTTGTCGGGTGTGTTTGAGGGCATGACGACCGGCGTGCCGATTTCGCTGGCGGTACGCAGTGCGGATCAGCGTCCCAGCGCTTACGACGAAATGCGCGAGAAATTCCGCCCCTCGCACGCCGACTACACCTATCAGGCCAAATATGGTCATCGCGATCACCGCGGTGGCGGTCGGTCCTCGGCGCGTGAAACCATCGGTCGCGTCGCCGCGGGTGCGATTGCACGTAAGATTTTACACCTCGCGGGCAATGTGGAGGTTCGCGCGTACGTGACCCAGATCCACGATCTGATTGCGCCGCCGGTTTCCCATTTTCCCAGCCTGGCTGAAGTGGAGGCTTCCGCCGTGCGCTGCGTGGACGGCAATACAGCCGCGCGCATGATCGAACGGATCAAGCAGGTGCGCAGCAACGGCGATTCTGTCGGTGGCGTGATCGAATGCCGCGTGAAAAACGTCCCGGTCGGATTGGGCGAGCCCGTGTTCGACCGCCTTGAGGCCGATCTGGCCAAGGCGATGTTGTCGCTGCCGGCGACCAAGGGATTTGAAATTGGCAGCGGCTTTGCCGGGGCGTTGTTGAAGGGATCCCAGCACAACGACGCTTTTTTGCGCGAGGCCAGCCGCATTCGGACGGCCACGAATAATTCCGGCGGCGTGCAGGGCGGCATCAGCAACGGCGAGGAGATTGTCTTCCGCGTCGCGTTCAAGCCCACCGCCACGATTCTTCAGTCGCAAAAAACCGTCGATGTCACCGGGACCGAAACGGAATTGCTGGCGCGGGGCCGCCATGATCCGTGCGTCGTGCCGCGCGCCGTGGTGATCGTGGAGGCGATGACGGCTCTCGTGCTGCTCGACCATTGGATGCGTCACTACGCGCAAAACCAGGCGTTTAAATTTTAGCCGGCGGTTTGATTATCCTGCCTGCGCACAGTTGCATTTGGTCGTCGATTGACGATCTTCATGGGCCATGACCTCCGTGTACTTCATCATCGGCACTCCGCTCTCAGGGCGGCGCAATATCTTGCGCGACCTGATCGCCAACGGATTGGCCGAACAGGACAAGGCGGTGGTGTTGCTGTCAAAAGATGAACCGCCCGATCCGGCGGACGCTAAACTCGCGGCTTTACCCAATGTCACTGTTCAGCGATGGGAGTGGAAGCCTTCGGAGTTCCCGGCTGTGGAGGGGTTGGAGGACGCAACCGTGTTTCTTCTGGCCGATTCACGGACCAGTCCGATCGATCAACTTGAGGCCTTGAAGCCGTGGCTTGTTCAACAGGGAGCCGAGCTCGCCCGCGTATTTGTCACGGTCGATTGCCAGCTCGCGGAAAAAAATCCCGTACTCTCACTCTGGTTTGCCGCCTGCATTCATTTTGCCGACGTGGTCTTCCTCACCAAGCGCGAGGGTGTGCCGAACAAGTGGATGAGCGATTTCATCAAGCAGTTCACGGACGAATATTTCCCCTGCCATTTTGTGATGGTAAAGACCAAGGGTGATCTGGCGAATCCCGCGTTGCTGCTTGATCCCACGCCGCGCCGGGTCTCGCAATACTTCGAGGAAGAAGAGCCGGTTTACGACATCGAAGGCCTGGAAACGGACGATGAGGATGACGAAGACGAGGAGGACGACGGTCTGCCGAAGCCCGAGCCCTATTTTCTGCGGGATCGCAGCGGAAGGCGCGAAAAGGAACTGCCGGATTTTCGCGACTATCTTCCGCCGCGCGCCTGAGCTGAAAGCGAACGCTTGGAGCGTTTTTCATAAAAGCTGTGGCCGTACCCGGGACGGTTTGAATTAATCGAGGGACGTATCACCCACCTGACCGATATGACGAAGGTAGGGCGGATTATCGGGCGTGCGACAGCATTCGAAGAACGCTTATGCGACAGCAATTGGAGAACAGATTTGATGGTTGGAAGCGATGAATCAAGTGTCGGGGCGGCGGAG
>JBEHXD010000470.1:0-4759 GCA_048498875.1 Verrucomicrobiota bacterium | reverse complement strand
CCGGGCCGTACGCTGGCACAGCGAGAGCCGTGTCCTCCTCAACGGCGACCGCACGGTCGTCCAGCTTGAAGGATGTCGCTGCCTTCAGCGCATGAAGTTCTGCATTGCGATTATCCAACCCGATGCCAACGTCGGCCAATCTAAGGGCCTCATCCGAGGAGCCGGCAAGCAACAAAAGCTTGCCGAGTTTCAATCTCGCAGAAATGTCGTTCGGGGCAAGCTCCACGATTTTTCGCAAGTCCGCGACGACGCCCGGCCAATTGCGGCTGATCTCGTCAATGTCGGCCAGTGCTTTCCACGCTCCAAGCAACCCCTTTTCGAGCCTGACAGCATTTCTGAGTTCTATCGCCGCCTTTGCGTTTTCATGCTCCGAAAAAAGTTGCATGCCGTGCTGGTAGTAGGTCTGCGCGCGCTCTTCCGGCGAATCACAGCCGGCGAGCTGAAACGCCGTCAAAATGAGAACCGCTGACCTAATCGTGGTGACATAACATTCGACCAATTTGAACATGATGCTTCCTACCGGGCCGTACTCTCAGGTCCATACTCTACTGTGGTGGTGTTGGGCGCGACGTCCGATGGCAAATAGCCGCTCAGGCTCGGCAGAAGGTCGTGCATAAACAACCGCAAGCGGTTATCGGCATCGTGCTCAGGCTCGCTGGGCAAGACGGTCGTGATCAGACGGACCAAAGCCCCATCGGATCTATTTTTGATTATGGCATCTGAAAGTAAGTACCACTTTGACAAATATTCGTTTGCGATCTTTCTGCCGCGTTCCTCGTACCAGTAGTAGACAAGCTGTTTTGAGCCATTTCGCTCGATAATCGCCCGGTTGAATGGGTGTTCGGCGCCATAACTGGTTCGTTCGAACTTTGTTATCAACCAGCCGTCGCCAGGGATGCAGACCAGCGGTGAATGAGGGGATTCGCCCGTTCTCTGCGAGGCATAGTAGGCCACATAGAGGTTGACCGCTTTGCCGTCGGACCTGCTGTAATCAGAAAGGACGTAATCCTCCAGGGCTAGGCTGTTTACGACTTGTGGCTCGAGCAGGGCGGCGTGCCCGTGCCATTCACCGATCGTCGCGGGAAAGGATACGAATCGGCTGCGCGCCGGGAGTATTTCTGACCGGTGGGAGATCAATGATCCTGTGAGTACGGTCGCGCCCAGCAGAAGCAAACAAGCATACAGCGGTGTACGACCGGTCGGTCCCGATTTTGATCGAGGAGGCAGTCGGACTGTGTCGACTGGCGCGCCGAAGGCTTCAAAAAAACGTTTACCCGATATACGTGCGAGTAAAGAGACTTCCACGGTCAGAAGAAATACAGATGCGACGAATACGATCCAGCCTTCGAAAAAATGAAGAACTCCCTCGGCCATTCGGGGACCCCATTTATCCACGGTCACGCCAACCATGCCGATCCTGAAGCCATTCATCAAAATGGTGATGGGAATGCTGGAAAACAGCACTAACGCACGCTGCCAGATTGGTGCGCGAAACAAATATGCTGCCAGAAAACTCAAGCCGAGGAGGGGAAACAGGTAACGCAATCCACTGCAGGCGTCGACGACCTGCAGCTTGTAGCTACCGAGATCGATGACGTTTCCGTCGAGATAGACGGGGATCTGAAATAACTTGATGAAGAAAACCCCGAGCTGCGACGAAATGAGCTGAAGTTGCAACGACAGGTTGGCGTCAATGAAATAAGGAAGTGGAATTGCGAAAATCAAATATATGATGGGAATAAGTGTGGCGCGGAGCAGAGAGAACCCGCCGGCCGCCAATACGATTCCCAGCAGCGCTATAACGAATGCCAGCTGCGAGAGAATGAAGATAGCACTCAACAGGCCAACAACGTGCATGGCCATCGCAAGCAGCATAAGGACGGCCCCGGTCCACGCGGGTCTTCCGACGCTGGCGAGGAGGGCGTCGCGACGCGTCCACAGGAGCCAAGCCGTGACGAGGGGTATCAGAAAGCCGTGGCTGTACTCCTCTTGCGTGGCCCAGCGGCGGACTAACTCGGAGAGCGCTCCACTGAATCCAACAGCCGCCAGTAGCGCCGCGATGAATACTAATATCCACGCTCGGGTTGCACTGGTTCCAGGGAACTCGATGGATCGTACCGACATCACGACGCCTTGCTCGACGCGAAGAGAAAGCCTCTTGGACACGTCACATTCACCGCAGCAGAGACGAAAGCGCAAGGGAATTCCAAGCTTGCCACGCGACTGTCACGTGGGTTCATTAATGCGCGCCAACAGGATTGGTAAACAGAGCATGTATAGGGGGGTCGAAGGCGTCGGGTAAACGCTGATTTCCTGGGCATTGTTTCATTTCAGAGGCCGGTCGGTGCACCAGAGTCCATCGGGTTGCCCTGGCAAATGTCAATTCGCGCCGATATGCCGTGCCGTCAATCAAAGATTGTGGCGACGGTCGGGGCGTAGAGTCCTGATCGAGGCAGACTTTTGCAATAGGCTCCGACTTCATGAGTCCCCGCGGGTCCCTGGCACCACGATCGGTTCCAGGCTAAGATTGCTAATTCGGAATTAGCAGAATCTTGAAACTTAGAATGAATATTGGCGAACCTATAATATGGAGCGGATTTTTCGGTAGCTATGCATTGCCGGGAAATGAGGTCCATGTCTGGCGCACCACCCTGGATATGACAGCATCCGGTTTTGCCAAAATGTGGCATATTCTTGCCCCGGACGAGCGAGAACGCGCAGATCGGTTCCACTTCGAAGCGGACCGCCGGCGCGCCGTGATCGCACGTGGATATCTCAGATTGCTGCTTGGTCAGATTCTGGATTTGCCGGCGAACAAACTGGTGTTTGAATACGATGAATTCGGCAAACCCGGCCTGCTGCCAAGACAAGGGCCATCAGTGCAGTTTAACGTATCGCACTCAGGTGAATTGATTCTGATCGCAATTGCGAGGGACCTTGCGGTGGGCGTCGATGTTGAAAAAATTCGGACCGATTTGGACTTGGCTGATATTGCTGCGCGTTTTTTTTCAGCCAATGAAAACGTGCTGCTGACCTCGCTTGCGGGTCCGCCTCGGTACAAGGCATTCTTTACCTGCTGGACCCGCAAGGAAGCATACCTGAAGGCAAGGGGCATCGGCCTGTCTCTGCCGCTTGACCAGTTTGATGTTTCGTTTCTCCCGGAGGAAGAACCCCGGCTGCTGGCGACCCGGCCTGACCCCTCCGAGGCTCGCCGGTGGAGGCTTCGGGCACTGGAACTATCAGCCGACTACGCCGCAGCGTTGGCAGCTCCAAACTCGAAATGGGGGCTTAAATGCTGGGATTGGGATCCGCTTAGATTGGTCGATGGCGCCAAATCGGCCTAACCAATTGATATTTATCGGCAGTAACAGGGCTTCCCATGCGCGATTTTTTGGGGTGTGACTTAACTGATACAGCCTTGATTCAATCTAGGCGGTACAGTGGCATGAGCCGCCTGACATAGAGAGCACCCTTTCCCATGGTCGTTAAACACCTAAAATTGGCGATCGTTCTGCTGGCCGGGCTCCAGTTGGCGGGCTGTTACACCGAATATGGGCCCGTAGAGGTCGAGACCAGGCCGGTTTCCCTCTCGTCGGCAGGCGGGGTGGCTACGGTTCTGCAATCGGGCGAAAGGGTAAAGATCACCGTCTACGGCGAGGAGGCGCTCACCGGCGAATACGACATCAATCCAAGTGGTTATGTGTCTATGCCCTTGATCGGGTCAATCAGGGCAGCCGGGCGTTCGCAGGCGGAGTTCGGACGAGACGTCGCGAGTAAATATAGCCGCGGCGGGTTCCTGCAGGACCCCCACGTTAACGTGGCGGTCGTCCAATTCAAGCCGTTCTACGTGTTGGGCGAAGCAACTAGTCCTGGCGAGTACCCGTTCAGAAGCGGTCTTACCGTACACACGGCGGTCGCAATGGCGGGCGGATTCACCTATCGAGCCAGCAAGTCTCTTGTCCTCATCCGACACGCCGGGGACGAGGTTTGGAAGGAATATCCCCTGACGGAAGCCGTTCCCATCGCACCTGGAGATTTGATTCGAGTGCCCGAAAGATATTTCTAGGCCGTGCTGGGCCTGGTCCGCCCTCAACTCCGAGGCGTGATGAGCAGGTCTCGATATTCCATGCTTCAGGATTCAATTCGATCAAGAAGGTTTGCCGTGCGCCTAGCTTTTGGCGTGCTGTTCTTGATCGCGTGGATTCCGCTGGCTTTTGCCCAAGAGCCACCTTTGGATATTTCGGGGAACGGCAGGCTCCCGGCGAGGGACCCGGATGCGATCGCTGTCAATGGGTGGTTGCTCTATCCAACGCTGCGTATCTATTCCCTCTATTCGGATAATCTGTTCCTGAGCCCGCAACGTCCGATCGCCGCGGCAGGAATAGGCGTCACGCCGAGTATGTCGGCCGTATGGAGCAATGGAATTCATACGACAACGCTCTATGGAAATATCGACCGGCAAGCTTATCCCACCGATAATGATATCAATACCCTGGACGGGCGTGCGGGCTTTACCCAACGGTATGAGGCCCTGCGAGATTTGATTTTCACCGTCAACGGGAATTATGTCCACCAAACGCTGACTACCGGTCTGCAGAATTCAATTCAGACTGCGGCGGTAGCGCCCACAACTACGGTGTTGCCAAATGGTAATACCCAATTGCCGAACGGAACAATTCTATCACCGTCCGGACAGATAGTCGGACAGGCCAGTCCCGCGTCCGGTGGCAACGTGCCGCTACTGGTAAATCCCTCCGAT
>JBEHXD010000469.1:0-4760 GCA_048498875.1 Verrucomicrobiota bacterium | reverse complement strand
CTGGCGGGCCAGCGCGGCCAGGCGCTGCCATTGGTGTTCGAATTGGCTCATGACTTCTCCTGTTGTTGTAGGTCTTGGAATAGCTTTTGCAATTTCCGACGTGCGCGAAATGCGCGCACCTTGATCAAGGTCTGGTTCCAGCCGGTCAGCTCGCTGATCTCCACCAGCGTCTTTTGCTCGAGATCGAGCAACTGGAGGACGAGGCGGTCATCGGGCTTGAGCTGGCCGAGGAGCTTCTGCACCAGCTCGCGCGCGGCGAGGGCATCACCGGGCAGGACATCGCGCTCGTCGCTCAAAACATGGTCGAGAATCTCGGCTTGATCCTCCGGCAGGTCGGCCCAGCGGAATTCCGGCCGGCGTTTCTGGGCGCGCAGCTGGTCGATGCACGTCGTAACAGCAATGCGGGACACCCAGTGCGGGAAGGGGACGGCGCCCTGATACTGTTCAAGCCGGGTGAACATTTTCAGAAAGATATCCTGGGCCAGATCTTCCTCGGAGACCCGCCGTGGCAAATGGGAGCGCACAATCCGGATGACCTGCGGATAGAGCTCGGTAACCAACTGCCGACACGCGGCTTGATCGCGCTCGCGCACGCGTTTGAGGCATCCGGGAAAATCGAAAGCTTCATCAACCATGATGTATGACAGGCAGTTGGCACATGGTCGAAGACGACGAAAGAAATCGGGAGTTACCGGCGGGAAACGAGGCTTTTAGGCACGATCCACCTTGTAAAAAAGCCACAGTCCAAGCCCTTGGAAAACGATGTTGGGCAGCCAGACAATGAGGTCGGGACGCAGCTCGGGATGGCCGTCGACCCAGCCCACCACGATGCTGGCGAAATAGTAGCCGAGAGCCAGTAGCAGGCCCAGGCCGAGGTTGGCCGAGGTTTCCTTCCGCGAGACTTTGATGCCGAGGGGAACTGCAATGAGCGCGAATGACAGCACCGAAAAGGCCGTGGCAAATTTCTCCTGGATCGTGATCTGCACCCGCATGCGCTGTTTGGCGCGCTCGGCATCCGTAATCGAAGGATCGGGCCGGGTCAGGCGATTCCATTCGGTCATGAGCTGCGAAAAGGTGAACCATTTCAGCTTTTTCTGCACAATGTTCGCCCCCGTCAGCTTGGTGAGCGGCAGATCGACCGGCAAAAGGTCCATGCTGCCATTCCCCGTGGCCGGCTTGGAAAAGTCCTCGGGATCCTTGTCAT
This sequence comes from Verrucomicrobiota bacterium, assembly GCA_048498875.1. GTDB lineage: Bacteria > Verrucomicrobiota > Verrucomicrobiia > Opitutales > Opitutaceae > Lacunisphaera. Next base: position 3,556 of record JBEHXD010000469.1, on the reverse strand, counting down.
CGCGCACCTCGATCTGGGCACGCTCCAAGGTCAACCGGAGCTTGTTGTTAATCGTGTCGAAATCCAGGCGACCCGAATCGGCGCGGGCGAAACGCTTCACCCGGTTCTGCCCGTCGAGCTCCCAGAGCCAGAAATCCTTGAGGCGATTGTCGTTCTTTTCCCCGACATAGAGCACCACCCCGGGAAAATCGCGGATGAACGTCTTCGGCACGATGAAACTCAGCGGATTTTGGCGGATGGCTTCGGCGAACTCGCGTTGGTAAGCCAGCCGCGCGACCGGCATGAACTGGAAGTTGATGAGCAGCCCGGCCCCCACCCCGAGCAAGGCCAGGAAAATGATCGGCGCCGACAGCCAGGCCACGCTCAGGCCCGAGCCCCGCAATGCCGTGATCTCGCGATCGGAGGACATGCGTCCCAGCACCAGCAGGATCCCCGTCAGCATGCCCATGGGCAGCGCGTAGTAGAAAACGAAAGGCACGAGCAAGCCGATCAGCCGGATCGTGGTGTCGACCGCCAGCTGGCCGGCGAGCATCGGCCCGAGCAGGTCTTTCATCGCGTTGCCGATCATCAATACGAACCCGAACATGCCCACCGCCGCGGCGCACGTCAGGAAGACGTTCGCGAAGATGTGCCGGTGGATGAGGTTCATCAGATTGGTTGAAAATTGAGTGTTGAGGGGAGAGGGTCAGACCGCAAACGAAGAGTTTTGACGCGCAATTTCCCACGCAATTCGCAATTCTTCGAGTCCCTCTCCCGCATGCCCTTCACGCCCGCCAAACCAGCCATCTATGGCGAGACCCTCGACTCGCTCACGGCGTTGCTCAAGGAACACGGGCACCCCGCTTTTCGAGCCCAGCAGATTCTCGAATGGCTCTACAAAAAGCGCGTCCGCACCTGGGAGGAAATGACGAATCTCTCGCGACCGCTTCGCAGCTGGCTAGCGCAGACCTTCGAACTCGAGCCCACCAGCTTTGTACTCAACAAGCAATCGGAGGACGTCACGGACAAACTCCTGCTCGAACTGGGCGACAAGTCCCTCATCGAGACCGTCATAATCCGGGCTCCCCAGGATGGCGTGGGCCTGGACCATTCGCGCAAGACCATCTGCATCTCGACGCAGGTCGGCTGTGCCATGGGATGCAAGTTCTGCGCCTCCGGCCTCGAAGGCCTCAAGCGTAATCTTTCCGCCGGCGAAATTGTTCACCAGCTGATCCAAGTCTGCCGGCAGGAGGACGACCGCACGCCCCGCGCCCGGGCCGAACTCGTCTCGTTCGACAACCTCGTCGTGATGGGCATGGGTGAGCCGCTGCACAATTACGACGCCATCATGCGCGCGCTCACCATCCTGAACGCCAGCTGGGGCCTCGGCTTTGGCGCCCGCCGCATTACCCTTTCCACCTCCGGGCTCGTGCCCAAGATCAGGCAACTCGCCGATGAGCCACTCGGCATCCGCCTCGCCATTTCGCTCCATGGGGCGACCGACGAGGTCCGCGAACAGATCATGCCAGTGAACAAAAAATGGCCGCTCAAGGAGCTCCTGCCTGCCGTGCGAGAGTTCTCCGAAAAACACGGCCGCATGGTCACGCTGGAGTTCATCCTCATCGAGGAGATCAATGACTCGATCGACCAGGCCGAGAAGCTCCGCGACATCGCCTACGATCTCCACGCCCACGTGAACCTTATTCCGTATAACACCGTCGAGGGTCTTCCATGGAAACGCCCGAGCCTGACGCGACAGGAAAAATTCGCCCAAGTGCTCGACCGTGGCGGCGTCTCAGTGACCCTCCGCCGCGAGAAAGGTCACGCCATTGATGCCGCCTGCGGGCAGCTGCGACTCAAGACCGAGAGAGCTCGCGAGACATCGGTATCAGCCTAGTTATCAGCATATTGTTATTAGACACTTTACATATCATTAGATTCATATGTATTGATTCTTAATGAATGCCGACCGACCCATCTCCGAGCTTTTCGCCCAACAGCGTCCGCTGCGGTCATTGGAGTTTTTCCCACCCAAGGATGAGGCCGGTGTCGAAGCACTTCGCCAAACCGCCCTCGCCCTGAAACGTATATCGCCGGATTTCGTGTCGGTCACCTATGGCGCTGGCGGCACTACCCGGGAACGTACTGCCCAAGTCAGTCGGCTGCTTCGCCAGGAAATTGGCTTCACCGTCATGCCTCACCTCACCTGCGTCGGCCATACCCGCGAGGAATTGAATGGCGTCGCCGACCAGCTGCATACCGGCGGTTACCGCAACATCATGACCCTCAGGGGCGATCCGCCCAAGGGCCAGACCGAGTTCGTACCGTACAAGGACGGCCTGCGTTATGGCAGCGATCTCGTGGCGCTGCTCAAGGCGCGCCATGCGGAATTCTGCCTTGGAGTTGGCGGTTATCCCGAAAAACACCCCGAAGCGTCGTCGCTCGAGGTCGACCTCGACAATCTCAAGCGCAAGGTCGACGCCGGCGCGGCCTTCGTCACGACCCAGCTCTTTTTCGACAACGCCGTCTACTATCGCTTCGTGGAAAAATGCCGGGCCCGCGGGATCAACGTACCCATCGTGCCGGGCATCATGCCCGTGCTCTCGCTGAAGCAAGTGAAGCGCTTCACAGAGATGTGTGGCGCCACCCTGCCGCCGCAGCTGGTCACCCGGCTCGAGGTCGCCGCGGAGAATGTGGACGTCGTGGAAATGATCGGTCTCGAGTGGGCCTTGAACCAGATTCGCGGCCTGCTCGCGAACAACGCTCCCGGCTACCACCTCTATATCATGAACCGCGCCAAGAGCGCGCTGGCGCTCGCGGCAGGGCTCGCGGCCTAACCGCCCGCAAACACCGGACGGAAACCCGCCTCGGTCAGGATCTGCGCGATCTTCTCGCGCTGGTCGCCTTGGATCTCGATATCGCCGTCCTTGACCGTGCCGCCACAGCCACAAGCGTTGCGCATCTTCTTCGCGAGCGATTCCTTTTCCGGCAGGCCGATGCCAATGAAGCCCGTGACAATCGTCACCGTCTTCCCGCCGCGCCCCGCCGTGGTGCGTTTGATGTCCACGCGCCCGCGATTCCTTGCGTGGACTGTAGCCGGGGTCGCGGACCCCGGTTTTCCGGCCTCGCCGTGCCCGGCTACAGCTTTGGCCGCCGGCAATCCGGCGACACTCAACGCATCGAATGGATTCTGGCCAAGCCCGTGCCCGCCATCGGTCGGGATTTTTCCTGAATCGCTCATGACCGACTTCCTCCGCAGCCGCCCGGAGGCGATGCCGGCTTGGCCGCCAGCTCATCACCGCCCCCCAACCAAGCCAGCGCCTTGGCATAACTCCGGCCTTCCAGGAAATGCACGAGCTGGGGATGCAGCTCCGGCCGGTGCGTCACCAGCAGGGATTCGACCTCGTTGAGCGCGGCCGAAATGGCCCCGGCATCAGAGTTTTTTATCCCATCGGTGAAGCGGATTAGCGCGGCTTTGATCTTGGCTTCGGTCATGAATCGCAGATTAATTAAAGATTACTAACCAATAGTTTAGCTTGTTCGCAACTCCTGTTTTCGGGACGTCCTCCACGCCTGG
>JBEHXD010000468.1:0-4793 GCA_048498875.1 Verrucomicrobiota bacterium | reverse complement strand
GGTTTTCAGAGGGCGGATCGATAGATTACGCGAAAACGTCGATAGATTGTCGATAGATTCGCCGACCGAAACGTCGGGGCGGGATCGATAGATTCCGGCGGATGTTCGATAGATTTTCGATAGATTAGGCCGAACCCACTTTTAGGCGGTAGTGCGTGCCCCGGCCTTCGCCGACTTGAACGAGAAGTTCGCGCGCGACCAAGTCCGACAAATCCCGGTAGGTGGTGTTGTAGGTAATGCCGAAGGCCTTCTTGCACCAGCCGCTGGTGACGGTGCCGCGTTTCTGGACTTCGACCATGATGCGTTTCTGGCGGCGGTTGAGTTGCGCCTCGACGGCGGGCGGGATCAGGCCGGTCGCCGTGGCCGGGAGCTTGAGCAGATCGTAGTCGCCGTTCGGTCCCGTGAACGTGGCGACAAAATAGCCGTCCTGTTCCGAATAGGCAGGTTCGGTGAGCCCGTGGTTGAGCATCGCGTCGCGCATCCGGGCGAAGCCGCTGCCGCGTTGCTCCATCAACTCAAGCGTCGCGAGCGTTTGGGTGATCAGCGGATTGCGGGAGGCGGGCCGGTAGTCGCCGCGCCGGAGCTTCGCGAGCGTCAGCGGCTTGGGGGCGTAGCCGGGGCTGGCGATTTCGATCCGGTCGGAAAAGAGGCGGACAAAGATTTTGCGCGCGCTGTCGTCGTAGTTACGGTGGGCGGTCGCGTTGACGAGCGCTTCGCGCAATGCTCGGACGGGATACTCGTCGAGCCGCAGGTTGTTCACCCCGACGACACGCCGGGGATGAAAGGTGTGGTCGTCGATGAATTTGAGCGCGAGCGCGATGGCGTCGGGCAAGCCGGCGTTGAGCGTGAGCTGGCCCTTCGGCTGGCCGGTGACGCGGCTTTGCTCGTAGGCATCGAGGAGGATTTCGGCGTGGGGAAACCGGTCGGCGGGACGGTGGCCGAAGACCAGCAGCGCGGCGGCGGTGGCGTGATAGAGTTTCTTGTCGGGATCGAACGTCGCCAGGCCGCGGGTCGCGAGGGCGTGGCCGGAGAGACCGTCCCAGATGTCCGCTTCGGGTTTCGGAAGAACTTTCCGGGCGAATTCGTCGAGCCAGCGGCTCTGGAACGAAGTGGCCGGGACATCGGGGAGCACGCGGGCCTCGAAGGTGGACGCGATGTCGATCTGATGCGCGCCTTCGGCTGCTTCGGAGGCGCTCGCACTGATCTTGAAATCCTCGTGCAAGACGCGGAGGAGCGCGCGTTGCACGAGCGGCTTCAAATCTTCGCGGTCGTGAAAGCGTTTGTAGGTGTGGTGGGCCTCCTTGATTTCATGAATCAGCGCTTCGGTCTGCGGGTGTCTGGCGCCGACGGTTTGATGTTTGAGAAAAATCAGGGTCGGCAGCTTCCGTTGTTGCGCGAGCCGATACTCATGGTGCGTCGCGGACAGGGTGCCGTCGGGCGCGCCGTATTCCTGCGCGATCAGAAGCACGTAGATGGGACAGGTGCGCAGGGCCGTGAGATAGGGTTGCGGCGTGGGATGCGAGGGAGGCGGCTCCTGCTCGAAGAGCACGGGTTCGCAATGCTTCTGGAGAAAGGGATCGGTGGAGATGATGGTCGCGACGGCGGCGCGTTCCATTTCCAGTTCTTTTTGCACGGAACTCACGAACACGCGCAGCTTGCTCATGGCGGATCGGGCGGGAGTTGAGCTGGGGGCGATTTCCGTTCGGATTCCATGCGTCGGATTCTTTGGGATTGGGCGCTCGATTCCGAGCCAAGACCGGATTAAATCCGCCAATTCTTTCGGCGGAACGGCCGGTCGATGCCGTCGCGTGCCATTGGGCGTCGGGCCTCGACGCGGATTCGGACGGGCTGTTATCGGATTGCGACGGATGAGTGTTTGGACGGCGGGTGTGGCGGGCGCTGCAAGATTGGCGGAGCGGTGTCCGGCGGCGGGGCTTGGTGCCGTCGCAATCCCTTCGTCGATTGTGCGCCCCTCCGGCGCCGTCAAGGACACTACGCCTGCGGCGTTCCTCCTTGACCGCGCCTCCGGGGCGGTCGGAGGTTTACGGGGGTCTGTATCGCGGAGGATTTCTTTTGCCGAGCGGGTCGGTGCAAAAACATTCGATTGGCCGGGAAAATTCTGTGGAAATGGAGGCGATGTCCGCGACCGAATTCGACTTCGCCTAGGCTCGCCACTAGCAGGCGGGTTTCCGTAGCTCCACATGAACACCGTTCGCCTTCTTTCGAAGCCCCGTTTCGAAGCCCTTCTTTATCGAAGATCTCCTTTCGTGGAATTCATCTTCGAGGAACTGGAACGTTGGAGCAACGCCGATGAGACGGTGATCGCAACGCTGGGGCGCGATCAGATCGACCACGACTATTCCTGGGCAATTCTAGGACGCGACGAAACGGGCGTTTTCCGCGCATTCAACCTCAAAGTTTCCATACCGTCCCTGGAGGAGGCGCGGGACCTTCTGCACGCCAAGATCGCGGAGATTTCAGCTACCAACGCCAAGGAGTTTCCACAGGGAGACAATAACCGCCGGAAGCAAGAAATCCTCGTGCCCTGCGTGGCTCCAGAAAAGCTACATCCGAACTTCCGCGCCTTGCTCGACGGTCCCAGCTTCTCGGCGGCCCGGGGGCTCCTGGCAGAACTCTCATTTGCCTTCAAAGACCGCGACGGAAATTTCCGAAAGGATTTCCAAACCACAGGTTTTGATGGGCGACTATGGGAAATCTACCTGTATGCCTACCTCTATGAGCAGAAGTTTCAGGTCGACGATAAGCAGCCAGTGCCGGATTTCATCGCGGAAAAAGGTGCCATCCGCGTCGCTATCGAGGCAGTAACCGTCAATCCAACGCCGGGCGTCACACCGCCGGTGCCAAAAACTACGGCGGAGGAATTCGAACTCAGCCGGGATTACATGCCAATCAAATGGGCGGGGCCTTTGACGGCGAAGCTGGGAAAGGAGTATTGGAAGCAACCGCAGGTCGCCGGGCTTCCGTTGGTGATCGCCATTCACGATTTCCACGGACCCGGATCGATGACTTGGTCGATCTGGTCCCTGAGTGACTACCTTTACGGAGTGCGGAGCCAAGCGGACGAGAGCCTCGTCAAAGTAGAAAACCACACGCTCGGAAAAAAGACGATCCCGTCGGGATTTTTCTCTCTTCCTGACGCGGAGAATATCTCCGCCATCATCGCTTCGAACGAGGCCACCCTGCCCAAATTTGCCCGCATCGGGAAGATTGCCGGGTTCGGTGATCAGCACGTGCAGCTAATCCGGATGGGGGCGGTCCTCGATCTGAACGGTATGGCCGTATCGGGTTTTTCTACCGAAACCGAGGTAGGAACTCCCAGTGAATCGTGGTCCACGGGCATCTGGGTTTTTCACAACCCAAAAGCCACGAACCCGATCGATCCTAATTTCTTCGAAGACAGCTTGAACGTCGTCTTCCGCGATGGGCACCGGTTCTACTACAGCACGCGTCGCTCGCATATTATTCGGTCGAAGACGGTGATCCAGAAGCCTGCACCTTCATCACCTCACGCACCGGCAGACTAAATAAGGTCATCCAGCGGTTCGCTACTGTGATCGGCCGCGCGCCGGAGGGGGCAAATCCCGGGACGTTTGCCGTGTTCGAAGGGTTGTTTAAGAAAATCCCGGGCGGACACTTCAAGCCGGTGAGCGAATTGCGGGCCGTGTTGCCCGATACTTTTATCGTCATCGACAAATCGAATCGTCCACCGGCGGAGGAGCAGACCGTCCCTTGACGGCCTCAAACCTGTTCCAAACCCACGTAGTCGAATCGCATATCGCTCGCGCTCAACCGCGCGGCCAACTCGTCCCTCCAGGCCAGGTTGGTTTTTGAGATCAGATGAGCAGGTAGATATAGGTAGGCCTCGTCGGCCTGCAGGGCCGCCGCGATTTCCGCGAGTTCGTCGAGATCACTGCGGATGATTTCCGTGTCCTTGACCTCGGCGACAATCAGGCGCGCGTCGCTGATGCAGATGAGGTCGATTTCATGCCACGGTTTTTGTTCGTCCCGCCGAAAAATCTCCATGCTCGTGGAGTAGGCAAAAGAATGGTGCGACTGGGCGGCCAAGTCGCACAGGGCTTGAAGCGCCGTCAGCTGGTTCGACGTCACGCACCGAAGGGCGAGGGTGTTGAGTTCATAGTGCCATTCGGGCTTACCGGAAAGCGCCTGTTCGTGGGCGCAGCCGCCGCAGCGCATGTGCTGTTTAGCCTGATCGACCTGCACCCATGAACGCACGCCGCAACGCCCGCACTCGAATTCCAAGCCGAGTCGAAGGATGTCGCGGTCCACAAGCCAAGACAGTTGCTGCTCCATGCCCTCGCGCGAAAGCGGTCGTTTGCGCTGCTCGGGCACACTAGGGGCAGGCGGGCGGGAATCAGGAACGTTCGTCCCATGTCTGCTGGGTGATTTCATCGGGTAGGGCGGTTTGGCCGGCCCGGCCGTAGAAGGCGTTGTAGCCATCCCAAAGAGGCTTCCATTGAGAAAAATCTGCGGGTGCGACGGGGCGGATGCGGAGGTTGGGCGTCATGGATCGTTCGGCTTTCTGGCTGGCGATGACTCAGAGTATCGCGAACACGAAGGTCGCATCCGACCGGCGTTGGGATGGGCCTTCCCATCCTCGACCAAAATCGGGTCAGGGATGGGGCACCGATGAATGATGCGGGTCGAACACTTGGAACAGCTGCTGTGTGGTAGCTAGCTGATTTCGAGGACGTCGGTGCTGGCCGCGGCGGCGCACACGCATCCCATCGCCGTCAACCAGGTGCTCTGCTCGC
>JBEHXD010000467.1:0-4795 GCA_048498875.1 Verrucomicrobiota bacterium | reverse complement strand
CTCGAGGGCGATCATGTCGTGATCACCGCAGATGATAGGGACGGGCACTTGATGCCGCTCAGAGCGGTGGAAGGAATGTTCGGTTCGAGCCAGTCGAGCATGAAGAGCTTCCAGTCGTTCCTTTCCTTTTCCGTCGACCGGGGCCTGTCCTTGTCGCGTTCGTATTGTTGATGTGCCGACTCCCACACACCCGGCGCAAAGGCGCTCGCATCAGGCCGCAGATTCGCCCCGGTGGCGGCGAGGCGCCGGACTTTTTCTGGATGACGCAGCGCCAAAAGCAGTGCGACGATCCCGCCGTCGCTGTAACCGATCACGTCCGCCGACTTCACCTGCAGCGAATCGAGGAGGGCGGCGCAGTCGTCGGCCATCATCTCAAACGTGAGCGCCGGGCCGGGGTCGCGTGATTTCCCCTGCGCCCGGCTGTCGGCGACGATCACGCGGTGCTTGGTGGCAAAATACGGAATAGTGTGAGCGAACTGGGCGATGCTGCCCCCATTGCCGTGGATCATCAAAACGGCCGGGCCGCTGCCGTAGATTTCGCAATAAAGGCGAATGCCGTTGATTGCGTAATATCTCCCGCTGGTTTCGTTGTTTCCGTAAACCGGAGCGGGATCTCCGGCGATCACCCGATGGACGGCCATTCCCAGCGCCAGCAAAACAGTGAGGGGAACTTTCATGCGTGAACAGCCATCATGCGGGCTTTCGCGGCTAACGTGCGGGCGTCATCTGTTGCCAGCTAATCGAGGAGGTTTGATTGGGATCGAAGCTGGCGTCGTTAGAATGCGCGTAATTGCCGTAGCCGTCCGTCCAGTGATATTGCTCCGTGTTGCTGTGCTGCGAAGTGCCGGTGGCGGGATCGTTCATCGTGTCGACGCCGCGGATGTAGTCGTCGAACCGGTCGTTTGCCGTGCGTCCGCCGGCGGAACCTCCACTGCTGTTGCGGGCCGCGGCGCGCTGACTGTCCATCGAGGCAATCATGGCGTCGTTGTTCGCGCTGATCTGCCGGCTGAGCCGGCCGGCCGCTTCAATGTTTGCGTAACCCTGGGCGAGGTTGCGGTTAAACTGGTCGTTGAGTTGTTGCTGAATCGCGGCGGCGCGGGCCTGCCATTGCGGGTTTGGCTCGATGGAGTACACGATGCGGGCAAACGTTTCGCGTTCCTGGTCGAGCAGGCCGGCCGGAGCTTTGAAGCTATGCACCCGCTCGAGACCCCAGTTGGTTTGTACGGAATGACCTTGGGGGCCGTCGTACGGAATCTGGTTGAGATAGCCGAGGGCGTAGAATTCCTCCTCCATGGCCTGACCGTTTTCCTGGTAGGCGACCTTGATGCCGATGCCGGTGAAATTTTTCGGATCCATCTTCAGGGTGGCGGCGAGTTTCGGCATTTCGCGCATCCCCACCAGCTTCAGCCCCGGCTGATTGGGATGATAAAACTGCACGATGGCGGAACGCAGCGCCTCGGCCGGCGGCATCGGATAAACGTTGAGCTGCCCGAGGGCCTTTTGCCCCGGGCGATTAAAGGCGGAGGCGCCCTGCAGCCAGTAACAGGCGACACGCGGGAAAAAGGTGACCCCTTCCGGCCGCGCCGGATTCCATACCTTCACGAAGGCGGTTACCGGAGAGGACACGTCTTCATATTTCCAATGTACTTCGCCCGCGACCTCCCAGTGTTCCGGCGCCTTGAGCGCAACGAACGGCATGCCCCCCTGTTGCTGGTCAATGATGGTATGGACGACAAACTTTTCGGTCGCCAAACCCCGCGAACAGGCGGCGGTGGCGATCAGCAGGACGACCGGAACGAGAATTTTTTCTGCTTTGGCGGGGTGACGGCGGCGAAAAAAGGAGAAAATCATCGCGCCACTTTGTCCGGTGAATCAGGCGGCGCAATGGTTTTGCGAGGTTTTAACCGGCAGATCGGTCATTCCGTTGATTCGCCGTGAAGCCGGATCGCTCAAACCGCAAATTTCGGGCTCTCCGGCGCCGGCTTCGATTTACCGGATTACAATGGAAATGACCGCATTGCTTGGCGCGACGATCGTGGTGTTAAAGGTTACCTGGACGTCCAGCCATTCTTCGCCGCCGCTGCCGCCCTGGGCCACAGGTTTGATGCTAATATTCGTCTGGGGGTCGGTGAAGGTGGCGCCTATCGCGAGGCCCGCATCGTTGGCGCTGGTGCCGGGAGTCGTGAGATCAAGCAGCTCCGGCTGACGATTGGTATTGTATCCCCACAACACGTACGCCCCTCCATTCATGGAGGCGTTGGTGGTGGCCCGCCGGTAACCGATCCAGAAATCGCGGGTGCCGTCGCGGACGATCTTGAGAGCCCGGGGATTTGCCAGGTTGGCATCGGCGGCGTCGAAACGATAGATCCGGTAGGTCGCCGTGGTGGTGGCCAGGGTCACGGCTGTGTCCGGCATCCAGCGGAGCAGACATTTGTGGAAATGATTGAAGTGATGCTGGAGCGAGGAACCGTTGCCCATGATATCAAAGACGTCGCCGTATTCCGTGGAGGACCCGGTCGCGGAGACCGGATTGCTGTCGTTGACCTGCCATAAATTGGAATGCATCAGGCCATAGGTGTGACCAAGTTCGTGGGCGACGACGCGGAAAACATAACTGCCGCCATTGATCCAGAAATATTTTCCCGTGACCTGTCCCAGGCCTCCGTAGGTGATCTTCGAACCTGAAATGCCGCTCATGCGGGAAAAGACGACGCCGATGCGATCATAGTTCGCCGCCGCATGACTGGGGTTGGCGGCGACGGCCGCCGCGCGGGCGTCATTGTGGAGAGTGGTGTTATAGGCCGACGTTCCGTCGCCCACGGCGTAGTAGGCGGCGGTTTGCGGCATTCTCAAGACGTCGGTCACATCCGCCGAATCCCCGCCCGCGGTGGCGCCGATCTGAATCGTGGTTTTGTCATAGCTGTTTTGCTCGTAGAAATCCCGGACGCCGCCGGTGTTGTTGATGACGTTGACGGCGACATCCTCGGTGATGGGCGTGGAACCATTGGTGGGCACGCCCGGCAGGTCCGAAAAATCCACCCGGATAATCAGCAATTTTTTAGGCCCGTAGGTCCAGGTTTGTGAAGGACGTCCCGACACGCCGCTGGTCCCCGGCTGATTGTTGCCGGCGACTGCAGTGGGATCGTCTTCCTCCGCCAGCAGCTGTTTCTCAACCTGGGCGACATGCGCCGGTTCGCACAACATCTGAATCCTGCCGTTGTATTCCACGGCGGTGGCTTCGTCGAGATTCAGCGGAGCATTGGCATCCACAGTCGTGGACTTGCCGGAGACGGAGCATACTTCGACGACGGGTCGGCCGTCCAATCGTTCGCCTGGTTCCAGGACTCGCAAACGTGATTCGCTGACCGCCAGGCTGCCATCGACCGCGATGCCGAGCAGGGAAGTGGCGGGCAGGGTCGTTTGAGTCTCGCGCTGCCCGTAGACGTAGGCGCGATATTCTTTCTGCGCGACAAGCGCGGTCCGGAAGGCCGGTTCAGCCACCCGTTGACCTTGTTCGGGAGTGACCGCGAGCAGGGACAACTCACCGCGACCGGAGACCCGCTCTTCCAGAAGCGTGACGATTTCCGCCGGTAGATTCTGACGCACGGTCATGGGCACCGCGACGGCGAGGGCGGCCCGGGGATCAGTCCGGATCAGGCGGGCGAGCACTGCGCGACGTTCCCCGGCCAGGCGGATGCCTTCTTCGAGCAATCGCGCCCGCTCCTGCGGCGTGGCGGCGAGGTAGCGCGCGGTCCAGTTGGAAAAATCGGCAAACACCTGCGCGGTTGATTCCGTGGGCGCGGGCGGAGTTGCTGGTGGAAGTGTCCGGACCGATGAATTCGGCGTGGCGGCAGACAATGCTCGCGCGGGGCTGGCCGCCAAGCGGGCGGCGGCGGATTCGTGGCTTTCCGTGACCCTCAGATTCGGCTGGTGGCGGAAATAGCCGATGAGGGCGACCAAGGCCATCAAGCCAGCCAGACTGAGTATTCCAATGCGTGGCTTCATGACGATTGATGGGACATCGGGCTAGGGTGGTTTCAGATTGGAGAAAAAATCGTGCGCGTGAGGGCGGAAAGTCGGTGATCGGAATTATTTCCTCACTCAGCGGAACTACGACACGGATCGTGGACTCCTCTCAGATTCGCTCTTTTTTCATTAAAAAAATCTGAAATAACCCGCCATCCGGTTCATCCAACAACGGGAAACCGTGAGCTGAACCAGCCAAGGTTCAGATGTATCGCCGAACTGGAAAACGGAGGTTGCCGCCCCCGCCAGGCTTGGCCTGATTTTCCGCCTCAATGGGCGGTATTGCGACAGCGTTCAGGGATTCGCCGACACGGGTTTTGCAGGCTGGAGATGCCTGGCGAGAAAGGCTTCGATGCGGGTGTAAAGCGCGATCAGATTTTTCGCGCGACGAAGACCGGAGGATTCGTCGTTGTACTTCTGCACGTCGCAATCGATGCCATTCCGCTTGAGCGCCGACTCGATCGATTTGGCCTGGCTGATCAGAACCCCGGACTCGAATTCACCATAGGCCATCAACAGCGGCACCCGGATCTGTCCGGCGTGCTGCACCACGGAGAAGGAATTGAATTTCTCCGACTCGTTCTTCGGATCGCCCAGGCGATAGAGGATCGAATAATAAGAACTGGAATTGTACGCCGCAGAGACCTGCTGGTTGAATCGGTTGTCCCGGATGAGTTCCGCCCAGTCATAAACACCGGAAATGGCCACGGCGCAGCGGTACATGGTCGTCCCGAAGCCGGGTAGAAGCAATAGCACTCCCAACGCCGCG
>JBEHXD010000466.1:0-4797 GCA_048498875.1 Verrucomicrobiota bacterium | reverse complement strand
TTGATTCGCTAATTCGCTCTGCAAGCGGCGGCTTTCCGCGTTCTATGTCGCTAAGTTTTTGGCAATTTCTAAAGCGGGTTTCGTCTGACCAATCGTCAGGTTGGCCTCGATCACAATCAGGTCGAAATCAAGCTGGTCTTTTGCAGACAACTGGTCACGCAGGCCATTAAGTTGATTCGCAACCTTCAGTTGGAAAGTGGTCAATCGCTTACGGTCAGCTTCCGGGATCACCCTTCCGATGGGCGACAGTCGAGTCAGTATCGAGAGCAACTGCGATGGAGCAAAAGGATGTGACTTCAGTTTTCGATCTGCCTCGGCGAATTTTTCTTGACCTGCTAGTGCCATCACCAACATCAACTGCGCGCGTTCGGCTCAATCCCGCTGCGTCCTTTCCGCCAGCTGCGGGATGAACGATACATCACCAGAGGCGCCCCCACGGCCAGAACGATCGCCAGCACCGTCGCCGTGCGGTTTCCGAACACGCCATAATACCAAAGGATCGCCACCGGGCTCAGCAGGCAGATGCAGGTCACGCCGTAATTGAGGGCCATCGCCCCGAGAAAGAATCCTTCTTCCTTTTCAATTTTGAGCCCGCAGGACGGACACTCGCGATTGAGCTCGAAAAGCGTGCCTGCCTTGAAAAGCGTTTTTTCGCCGCAGTTGGGACAACGGTTGCCCAATCCCCGGGAAATGATCTGTCCGCGTGTGACTTTCATAAAGGGAAACCACTAATACACACTAATGGACGTGAATAAAGGATCGGAATACTTTCCGGCTTTATTCCCAGTTCCGGGCGAAGCGAGGGTGGAACGTGACCTCGGGGCGCGTTTTCCGACGATCGCAGGCAAACCCGTCCGGAGGCCGGGTTCCACCTTCACTATCGGCCAATCAATAAAAAAAGGCGCTCCGTTGCGGGAGCGCCTTGAAATGATTTGAAGTGCGTCGCTGACGCTTAAGCGCCGAGCTGGAAGCGGACGAAGCGACGGATCTGCATGTTTTCGCCGAGCTTCGCGACTTTCTCCGCGAGGATGTCCTTGATCGCCTTTTCGGGATTCTTCACGAAGGGCTGATCCAGCAAACACACCTGCGAGTAGTAATTGTTGAGCTTACCTTCGACAATCTTCTGCACCACCGCTGCCGGTTTACCGGCAACCTGGGCTGCAGCGATGTCGCGTTCCTTGGCGAGGTCCGCCTCGGGAACTTCTTCGCGACGTACGCAGGTGGGATTGGCGGCCGCGATCTGCAAGCAGACGTCGCGGGCAAATGCCTTGAAGTCGTCGGTCTTCGCCACGAAATCGGTTTCGCAGTTGATCTCGACGAGCACGCCGACTTTTCCGCCAACGTGAATGTAGGATTCGATCAACCCGTCCTTCGTGGCACGGCTGGCAAGCTTGTCGATCTTGTTGCCCAATTTCTTGCGCAGGATCGTCTCGGCTTGCTCCATGTTGCCCTGGGCTTCATCGAGGGCCTTCTTGCAATCAAGCAAGCCGGCGCCGGTTTTTGCACGGAGTTCTGAAACCAAACTAGCTGAAACAACGGCCATGGTGAATAAGCGTTAAAAGTTAGACGTCTTCCGTGCTGACCGCGGATTTTTTCGCACCGGTACGGCTGGGACGGCGGGGAGCAGCCGCGGGTTTGCGTTCTTCCACGAAGTCTTTGACGTCATTCGGGATCGCCACCTTGCTCAAATCAACCTCGCCCGTGGGGCTCACGCCGGCAGCGGCGGCCTTGGCTTCCGCGTGCGCGGTACGGCGGGCTTCGCGGTGCGCCAGACCATTGGTGATCGCGGTGACAATCGTCTCGACGATGATGCGCACGGACTTCGTGGCGTCATCATTGCCGGGAATCGGATAGGTGAGCTGGGTCGGATCGGAATTCGTGTCGACCAGGCCGATCGACGGGATGTTCATGCGCTTCGCCTCGGCGACTGCGATTTCCTCATAGCTGGTGTCGATGACAAACATCGCACCAGGGAGACCGGTGATACCGGCAATACCGTCAAAATTACGCGTCATGCGGGCCATTTCGCGGCGGATAGCGGATTCCTCCTTGGAGGAGAGCTTGGCGAGTTCGCCCGAAGCGTCCTGGGCCTGGTATTTCTTAAATTTGGTGAGAGACTTTTTGATGGTCTCAAAATTGGTGAGCGTGCCACCCATCCAGCGGGTGGTCACATACGGCATGTTGGTCGCGGCCGCGGCCTCGCGCACGATTTCCTGCGCCTGACGCTTGGTGCCGACGAGCAAGACATCGCCACCGCCGGCGACGAGTTTCTCGATGAAATCACACGCCTTCTGCAGATTGGCGTGAGTCTTCTCGAGATCGATGATGGTGATGCCCTGGCGATGATCGAAAACGTAGGGCTTGGAGCGCGGATTCCAACGCTTGGTCTGGTGACCGAGGTGGACGCCGGCATCGAGGAGGTCTTTGGGAGTGATATTCATGATCTATGTCGAAACGAGACACAGGTCGGCAATTCAGGGCCGCCTTGCGATCGTAACTGATGTTTTAGGTTGATAGTTTAAGGAACGGGAAAGGCCGAAAAGAGAGACCCGGCGGACCCTTGGCAAGACCGATTTTCGACGATGAGCCAGATCGGATAAACGCCTCCTGTGGGCCCTTCCTTCAACCTCTGGTCAAAACGGCCTGCCGGAGATTTTTCGCGAATGAATTTAGGGGATAATCCCTCAATGCACGAACTACCATGACGATCTCATTTACGGCGCAAAAATATGCGCTGCAGAAGGATAAACACCAAAAGCAACGCCCCCACCACAATGAGCATCCACCAGGAGTTAAGACGACCGTCGAAATTGATCGCCGCTTGAATGGTCCCAAAAATCAAAAGGCCAATCAAGGTGCCTAAAATATGACCCCGCCCGCCGACGAGCAAGGTACCGCCAATGACCACAATCGCTATCGCATCGAGTTCAAGTCCGGTCCCTTTGCTCGGATCACCGGAATTGGTTTCCAGCGTTGAGACCACGCCGGCGAGCGCCGCGCAAAAACCGTTGAGCGCATAAACCAGCACTTTTGTCCGACCGACGGGAAGCCCCATCAGCAACGCGGACTGTTCGTTGCCACCAATCGCCAGAAGATTCCGGCCAAAGCGGGTCTGATGAGCGAGCGCATACCCCCCCAGAAGCACAGCGAGCAGGATAAAGGCGTTGGTTTGGAGCGTGGCCGCTCCCAACGGCACTTCCCATCCGGAAATCCGGACATACCAATCGTGACCGATGCTAATCGGCTCGGTACTAATCCAAAAACCGGTACCCCTCGCCAGAAACATTCCGGCCAGAGTGATGAGAAACGGAGGCAAACGATAATAATGGATCAAAACGCCCATGCCCCCGCCCAAACCCGTGCCGGCCAGCAGGGCGAGCAACCAGACCAGCGCCGGGGCAAAGTGGGCCTTCTCGATCAGCGTGGCCGTGAAAATCGCGGCAAATCCCATCACCGCACCGACCGACAAATCGATGCCTCCGGAAAAAATCACCAAGGTCATGCCGACCGCCGTTATCGCCAGTGGCACATTATCCGTAAAGAGACTGACGAACACCCGCGTGGAAAAGAACCCGTCGTACAACTTCGAGGCGACGCCAAAAAGCACGACGAAGATGGCCGCCGTCACGATCAGCGGCAGATGACGCGCCAAAGGATGAACCGCACGTTTCACGTTGCCGCCTTTTTCGGCCAGAGTCCGCCGAGCCAGCGGCCCACCTTGTCCGATTGCAACAAAGCCACGGCAATGATCAGCACCGCCTTCGGCACGGGCGCCACCTGCGGCGGAACCCCGAGATTATACATGGTCGTGGTCAACGCCTGGATCAACAGCGCCCCGACCGCGGTACCAAGAATGGTAAACCGGCCCCCGGTCAACGCCGTGCCACCGACGACGACGGCAAAAATCGCGTCGAGCTCCATGTGCTCGCCCGCATGGTAGGCATCGCCCGCGCGAATATTGGAAGCCGCCAGCACTCCCGCCAATCCGGCAACCGTGCCGCAAAACAGGTAGGCGAGAAATTTGATTCGCACGGCCGCCAGGCCGGCGAAACGACTCGCCGTCTCGTTGTCGCCCACCGCTTCGATAAAGAGTCCCAGCGCCGTGCGCCGCAAACCAAAATGCGTCGCCAGATACAAAACGGCCACGAGTATCGGGGCGAAGGGCAGACCAAACAAAAAGCCATTCGCGAGAAACTCGAAGGCCGGACGGGCAATAAACACCACCTGGCCATCCACCACCAGCTGCGCCACACCGCGGCCCGCCACCATCAAAATCAAGGTGGCCACAATCGGCTGAATGCCAAGAACCGCCACGAGCGTGCCGTTCACCCCGCCGGCCAGCAGTCCCGCGCCAATCGCCGCCGCCAGCGTAAACGCAATATCATGACCGTCCCGCAAAAGCGTGGCGCACACCGCGCCGGCAATCGCGACCACAGATCCCACCGACAAGTCCACGCCACCCGTGGCAATCACCAGGGTCATGCCGAGAGCCACCAGCATGGTCCGCGATCCCTGCGTTAGAATATCGATTGGCGCTCCGTAAAGATGCCCATTGAGCAACGTGATCTTCAGGAAACCGGCATTAAAAATGGCGTTGAGCAGCACCAATGCCACCAGACCGAGCAACGGCCAGATCACCGGAGATTTCTCGCGCGCTTTCATGGTCGAACGAAACGGTCGCCGTGGTGGAACGCGACCTCCGGGCGCGTTGGAAAACTTACGCCGCCAAAGCAGATCCCAAACAAACCCGCCCGGAGGTCGGGTTCCACCTGAATGGCCGGAGATGCGGTAGGGCGG
>JBEHXD010000465.1:0-4797 GCA_048498875.1 Verrucomicrobiota bacterium | reverse complement strand
CGCGGAAGACGGCGATATCGGCCGGGCGGCGAAGCTGACGGGCCTGAGCAAACTGGCGCTGCAAAAACGTTTGAAGAAATAACGCCGCCGGCCGCGGGCGCGATCGCCGGACTTCGTAAGGCCACGTATGAAAATCTATTTCATGGGTAAATGTTGCATCCTATGAAACGGGCATCTTGTATGCCACCATTGTATGCCAGACGAAACCAAGGTTAGAGGGCGCTGGGATTACCGCACCGGAGTCCCCGGATTGGTGCGCGATAACAACAACGGGAACTACTACGCGCGCTCGCAGGTGAGCGGGAAGCGCACGATGAAGTCGCTCAAGACTTCGGTGTGGTCGGTCGCAAAGCTGCGCATGACCGATCACCAGTCGGGCGCGGAACGGCAGCGGCGGCGCGAGCGGCGCGTGACCGGCGGCGAGATCACGATGGGCGATTTGATCGACCGTCATCAAAAGGAATATCTCGCCGACACCTCGAAATCGAAGAGCAGTCGCACGAACATCGTGAGCACGACGAACCGGCTCGTGGATCACTGGCGGGCATGCTTTGGCAGCGATCTGCGCGAGCAGAGGCCCGGCCGCATCGCCGTCGATCAGGTGCGGCGGTTCTCGAACTACCTGCACCAAGAGGCGACGTTTCTCAGCTACAAGGCCAAGACGCGGAAGAAGGGTTTCAAATCAGTCACGGTGAACAAGACCATCGAACTGCTGCATCGCGTGCTCCGCATCGCGGCTGAGGATGGTATCATCATCGGCGTGCCGTTCGAGCTGGAGCCGGCCAGTGGCCCGCCGGTGCGCAAGCCAGAGCCACGGAAGAAGCTTCAGCTTCCGCCGGCTCACAAGATGCGCGAAATCTTCAAGCACATGCGCGAGGCCGGCACGCACATGCCGCGCGACGCCGATCCGGCCCTAGCCGACTATCTGCACCGCCGGGCTCAAGAATCGGCTGATTTCGCCGAATTCATGGCCTACACGGGCGCGCGCAAGTCCGAGGCGGCATCGTTCGATTGGGAGGATAACCTTGGGACTTTCATCTATATTCGGGGCACGAAGACCGAGGGCTCGAAGGATCGCATGGTCCCGAAGATCCCGGCGATTCGCGTGCTGCTGAAACGGATGCTGGCGCGTCGCAAGAAAGAGGGCAGACCGACAGCGAAAGGCCGCGCGTTCAACATCAGGCAGTGCGCCCAGGCACTCACGACGGCTTGCCAGAAGGCCGGCGTGCAACGACTGACGCATCATTCGCTACGCCACTACTTCGCCACGATCTGCATCGAGAGCGGCGTGGACATCCCGACCATCAGCCGGTGGCTCGGTCACGTCGATGGCGGCGTGCTGGCGATGCAGACCTACGGGCATTTGCGCATCGAGCACAGCGTCGCCTCCGCAAAGAAGGTCGCGGCATGATTAACGTAATCATGCCCCGGACGAAATCCGGGCGTGATTACTTCCCCTCGCTGGCGCGGGTGGTCGCGGCGGTCACCAGTGCATCGATGTGCTGCCGGTAGGTGTCCACCTGTTCGCGAGTCGTGGCTTCCAGCTTGCCGAGGACTTGGGCGACCTGCCCCAGTGCCTCGCCCTGCGATTCGGCCGCTGACCGCATCAGCTTCGATTGCTCGACGATGAATTCTCTCGCTTCGGCGGTGAGCTGTTCGCCCTTGGTGCGTTCGGCGCGCAGCTCGCGGTAAAGGTAAATGACGGCGACTACGAGGACACCTTGGAGCGTCAGACGCTCAACCGAACCTGTCTCGTTCAGGACAGGAATATCGGTGGCCGTGGCAAACATCAGCGAGGTCGTGGCCGACGCGAAGGCGTAGGCGGCGAGGTTGAGTTTCATCGGTCGGGTTTCCTTCCTGATTTTCGCCACGTGTTCATCTCGATCATTTTGATCATGTGCTCCCGATCGATCAGCCAGGTGTAGTCGGTGAGGCGGGCGATTCCCGCGTCGTGGGAAAGTGGGGGCGTGAAAGCGGTGCCGTAGTCGGCAATCAACGCGTTGTAGCGGTCGCGGAAATGGGCGGTAACGACGTAGCCATTCGGCTGCACGGAAATCACGCCGCTATTCTGCTCATTGCCGTCGAAACTCGCCTGCGTGCTCGTGACAACCTTCGGCGTCACGGTTCCAGCGCAGCCGCCACCCATCGCGAAAGCGACGAGCAGCACGATGAGCGAGAGTTGGCGGGCGATGGGTTTCATTCGGCGGAAAGCTTGCGGATCTCTTCGAGATCATTGGCCGCGACAGCCTTGGTCGCGGTTTCAGTGACCGTTTGATCGGTCTTGGCCACTGCGTTCGCCTGCATCTCAGGCGAGTTGTTCAACTCCTGCCGCTTTTGGAGAAAGCCAAGAGCGGCAGCGAGCGACTTGAGAAATGCGGTGATCGCTTCCATCAGGCGGGCGGTTGAAGGGCGTGGTAACGCGAGATGCCGGTTTTGATGCCGTCGCGGAACGCATTGAGCATCGTCACGAGGCGCGGATCGGCGGTGGATGCCACGGTTTGCCCGTAGGTCTTCTTGTAGAGATCGAGGAGGTCGAGCAGACCGGAGCCGATGTAAAGTCGCGTCTTCGCGTCGAGTTCGTATTTGAGCGAGACGGTATCGAGAAACGAATTGATCCCGGCCGGCGTGACTTCACCCGCGGCGAACGCGAGATCGACCCCGGCAGCGACAGCGAGCAGCGCGGGCTCGTAGCGCGGGTTGTTGCTGAGGACGGGCAGGACGATATTGGTGACCGCAACCTGCGTGATGGCCGCAGCCGTGTCAGTCTGTTGCGGCGTGGCGTTCTTGAGCGACTGGCAGCCTGAGAGCGCTGCGAGAGCGACGCAGAGCATCGCGAAACGAAGGAGGTGATTTTTCATGACACCCGATGCTCGCGGTCAACTCTGCGAACCCTGTGGGTTGCTCAAGACTGGCACGGTCGGTTGCGGGAACGGGTTAGGGAACTCGTTCGCGTCGTGCCAGACGATCACGCGCTTGTAGCCATTGGCGCAGGCGGGCAGGAGCACGCCCATTACGATGGGCCAGAGCCGACCGTGGCCTTGGTCAGCTACGCCTACGAGCGCACCGCCGACGCCGCCCGATGGCAGGCCGGCGATGACGCCGTTGAAGAAAACGGTGAAGGCTGCGGAGAGCCAGTAAAAGATGGGTTTCATGTCGGCGTCAAAGTCGCGTCGCCTGTATGTATGCTTCTGTCGCCTGCAAACTACCGGCTGATGGAAGCACTGAGACATCTCCAAAAATAGCTATTGTGTCATTGGTATTGTCAGTGTAATACAACACTTCGCATAAAGCGAAGCTCCCCATAATCTTTGTTACCGTTGTAGTGACTTCCGTAAGAATTGTCGTTGATACCGGTGAAATATCGACGGCAGTATTGTTTGTTCGTCTAAGCTTCAACGTTACAGTCCGTTGCGATGAAAATGTTGCCGCTGCATAGTTCAGCTTTACAAATGCCGTTAGTCTATACGTTCCCTCGGAAACGATAGTTAGTGACGGCGAAGTAACGCCGAAACTGAGCAAGGCGGGCGTCGCCGTCAACGAATACGCATTGCCCGATGCGGTCACAGACACATTAGGTCCGCCACTTTGGCCATGTCCGGCAGATACACATCCAACTGCTTTACCACCGGTGGCAACGTTAAAATCTGAGCTGCCGGCACTATAGCAACCAATTATTATCCCAGTTACTCCGTTGCCAAGCTGCCCAAAGTCATCCCCATCGCCACGACAGTTTATGGCCATGCCGCTTATTTCAGACCCAGCAAAACCGATGCCACCATTTGTTTCACAATCAATGGCTAAGCCAGAAAGAATTGAACTTGAGGCAAAATCGGTCGCCAGAATCCGCTCATAGTGACCGGCGTAGGTGATAAACCCGTTTCCTATCCGCGTCGCGTGGTTAACTCCAGTGCTAACGGTAATATGAAGATTGCTTAATTTCGTCGCAGATGAACTCGTAGTCGGAAAATAGGCCGCTGGATCATGCCCATCCCATTGCTCAGGGCCTTCTCCGGTTATATCCAACCAAAGATTGGCTATCGTGACATCGTTTACCGTCTGCCGAATCGTGCCCTTATCAACGGTCGTTTGCGAACTCGTGATGAACTGATTATCACGATTTCCGCTTAGTCCTACTATATCAACAAATTCAGCATCGATCACAAGTTCTCCACCTGTGCCAAGGTTATATTTCCCAGGCGGCACGATAACTGCCGCGCGATTGGTCGCCGACAGTGCAGAGCCGTTCGGTGTAAGAGTTTTTGCCGCAGTGTAGGCCGCTAGTAGTGCTGTGCCATTACTAATAGCGTTTGATGTCGTAGCAACCACAATGTAAGCATCATACGTCGATGGAAAACCGGCGACGCCCATAATTGAGGTGCCGTCGGCCTTCACGTAGTCCATCACAACCCAATTCCCGCTTCCCAGCGAGTAAGCGCGAAAGCGGTCACCGGCGGCGGTCGTGATGTTTGCGCCGCCCGGAATGATGAGACTCGTCGCATTGTGCGTGAGAGTGAGCGCACCGGTGAAGCGTCCTTCGCGCACCGTGCCAGCGGCAACGGTCCCGAAACTCGTGATCGTGGTCGTGCCGGTGATCGAAACTTTGCCAGAGGCGACTGCGCCGAGATCGGTCGTCGTAGCGGAGGCGACGGTCGCTTCGGCGGCGTTCGGATACGTGATGCGCGTGTCGTCGCCCGCAGCAATCGTGCTGCTCGACGTGCCGACGGGGAGCCGCGCATAAGGCACTGTGCCGCTGCCTACGTTACTCCCGTTGAGCGCCGTGAGATTCACGCCACTCGC
>JBEHXD010000464.1:0-4807 GCA_048498875.1 Verrucomicrobiota bacterium | reverse complement strand
CCCAGACCCGATTGTTGCGGCTTTCATAGTGACCATCGACATACCGGCGACGATCACAGCCCCGATAGTCGCGTTCCACGATCCAGACTCCAGGCACCCAGACGCGGACGGAAACATCTCTCCAGTAACCGGAGGGGCGATCGTCGCACCGGTCGTCGACCACCACCGTGCGGGTGGGAGGGCAACTGTCGTGGTGACTGTCATTGATGGCGGAGGCAACGATGAGGCCACCGAGGAATCCTCCCACGATGGCCAGACCCTTGTCGTTGGCGACAGCGGGCTTGGGGGCGAGGGAAAGGGCGGAAGCGGCCAGTAAAGCGAGAGCGGTGATTTTGGTTTTCATAGTTCCAATGTTGGGTTCATCCCTTTGGACGAAACTCGCCGCGCGTTTATTCAAAATTTTATCCCGACTTTATAACCTACTATGAACCAGATTCTAGCGTAGTCGAAGGTCTACCGGCTGATCAGAATAATGGCATAAACTTCGTTTTTGTTGCCGGTGGAGGGCCCACCGATCACGGCGGGAACACCGGGCCGAAGCAACAATCCGGTATTCATCAGGGTTCGCCCGCCTTTGCTCCAATGCACGCGTAGTTTCACCCCGCCACCTCCACCCGCCTCGGGAGTGATTTCCAGTTCGTGTCCTTCTCCCAGAGAAAGATGACCTTTCTCGGCGCCACTGACGGAAGCACTGTCGTCGCCGAGAAACTTGTAGCTTTCAAAACGCAACAGGCGTCGCAGCGTGGGTTCATATTGGGCGAGCCTGCGATCGGAAGCTCCGTGATCGTTGGACGCGGAGATCAGAATGCCTTGGACGCTGACGTGCTCGGCGGCACGGGCGTTTGCAGCGAATCCGGCAATCAGCGTGAGCAGGCCGAGGAAAGTGAGGCGGATGGTCTTCATGGTTGATCCTTCAATTTTTGCGTCAGCAATCGACGCGCGTGGTAAAGTCGGGACATCACAGTGCCGGTGGGAACATCGGTGGCCTTGGCGATCTCCTCGTAAGAAAGCCCCTCCACTTCGCGCAAGGCAAGCACCGCGCGTAGTTTTGGCGGCAGACTATCGAGGATTTTTTTCAAGCGTGTGGTCCGTTCGGCGTCCTCGCTTTGCTGGCGGGCATTTTCCGTGGTCATGGGCTCCGGCGCGGATTCCACGGATTTATCCTCCACCGAAAAAGGCAGAAAGCGGCGGTACCAGCGTTGCTGTTTGCGGAGATGATCGATGGCGCGGCGCACGGCAATGGGATGCACCCAGGTCGTGAATTGAGCGTCGCCGCGAAAACCCGGAAGTTGCTTCCAAATCGTCAGCCACACGTCCTGGCAGACGTCCCGTGCGTCGTGCTCGTTACGGACGATGGCATGGACCAGCCGGAACACGTGCGGATAGTGGGCCCGCATGAGGGAACCAAACGCGATTTCGTCGCCGCCTTGTGCGCGGCGAATCCATTCGGGATCAATCGTTGTCGGAGGAGTGTCAGCCACGGCTGGCAGCAGAATTGCAGCTTGTCACTTGTCCAGGTTTGCCGTGGCGGCAACTGAAAGATCAACGTGAATCAGACTTCGGTTCAAGGCATCGGGATCCGGGGAACGGAGACAAAACCCGTAACCTTCCCCGAGGGCGATGTGACTCGCGGCATTTTCGTCGAGCAAAACGTGGTGGAGCAATCGGGTGCCGGCCCACGCGGGCGCGGATGACCCTGAGGCAGGCAGTCCGGAAAAATCCCCGATCAGGGCGATTTCCCCGAGCCGCGCCGCACCCGGGTCCGTGGCGAGCAGTCGTTGCAGGAGCATGTCGCCGCGTTTTGCGGTGGCCCGTGTCACTTGTCCCCGGGTGAACTCCAACTCGATGCCGTCGATGATGGCGCCGCCGAAGGTGATCGGGCGCGCGATGCGAACCGCGCCGTGGGCGGAATCCTTGTGGGGCAGGGTGAACACTTCCTCGGTGGGCAGATTGGCCACGAAGTTTATCCCGTTTTTCGTCCGGAGGCCGGCCGTGCACCACTGGTGTTCGGGCGGAAGATTCACCGTGAGATCGGTGCCCGGTCCCTCGAAGCGAAGGAATTTGAAACGCTGCGCGTTCAATTCATCGCGTCTTCGCTCCAGGGTTTTTAAATGAGTCGACCAGGCGGTAAGAGTAGTGGTGATGCGCGAGGCGTCAGCGGAATAGTCGGCGTAACGCTCGATCCGCATCGCGTCGAATACTGTCGCCCAGAGCGCGTCCAACCGTGCGGGAGCGGCCAGATCCGCGAACACCGCGTCCGCCCATTCGGGCGACGGTGCCGGTGCCGCCGTCCAATTGGTGATGCCCTGCACGAGTTGTTGTGCGACCGGACCAAAGTGTTCGCTGCAAAGATTTCGCGCCTGCGCCACCTGTTTCGAAGGCAGCCCGTTCATCAGAGTGGGATTGCTGCCCAGGAGAAAAAGCAGGGCGTCGCCGCGCTGAATGTAGCCGGCCATCTTTTCGGCGTTGTGCCCGGCCAGCTGCGCCAGATCACGCCAGTCTTTTTGCTCCGTCATTTGGCGCAAACGGGCGGCGTCGCCCCAGATGACCTCGATGGCGGACGGCGAGGGACAACCGGCCGCCAGGGCCGCGATTTTAATCGCTTCCACCAGGGACTCCGCGGTGCGGGCCACGCCCTGCAACTCGTAGGGCTCGGCAATCAACAGACGCTGTCCGGGCTGCAGATTCAGGCCGACGCGAACAATGACTTCCGCGTAATTGCGTAGCCGGGAGTTGAATTCGTGCGTCATGAAATCCTCAGGGTGATCGTGGCGGTGACCAATCGCCGCCCGCTGGATTAAGGAGGCTTCAAATTGAAATGCGCTACAATTTCCCGGGCGGATTCGTCGGCTGACAGTTTGTCGGTATCAATTCGGAGGTCGGTTTTTGGAATCAGGGGCGATTCGAAAATGCCCCGCTGACGCAGCTGCCGGTAGAGATTGGCGTCGGTCAGCTTTTTGAAATGCCTGCGCTGGCTGGCATCGAGCCGGGCTTCAATGGTCGTTTCCCGGGCGAGCAATTCGACCGAGATGATGCGAACTCCGCCGGTCTCCGCCCAGCCACCGAAAAGCCAGTCGATGAAGGTCTGCGGGACGGAGTTTTCGGGATTAAAGGTGAAAATTACGCCATGAGGTTGGGCCTTGGCCGCCTTCACGAAGAATTCCCGCCAGAGTCGCTCCCGCTTCTCAATGAATCCCGGCGTGCCGAATGCATGCAGCTGCAGCGCCTCGTCGACCGCAATGTGGTTATGATAAAGCTGAAAATCGGTTTGGGTAACCAATTTCCGGGCAATCGTGAGTTTTCCCGTGGCCGGCCGGCCATAGATAAAGAGGAGGATCATTGCGCGAGCGAGAGTCGCCCCAGAATCACTCAGCCGGGCTGGACATCAAGCAGGACGGCATCGAAAAGATATTTATTCAGGTAACTGTACGTGACGGTGCCGTAACCTCCCTGACCCCACGTAGGCCCCCAGGAATTTTTAAAGATGAAGTAGGCGTCTTCGATTTTGCCCGTGGATGATTTATAACCGACGATCGTGACGGCATGGCCGCGGTCCGGGGCGGCCTTTTGTCCGCTCAAGTAACCATTCACGATCCGGGAGAGCGGCCAGCCCATCCCGACGGCAACCGGAACGCCACTGTTCAGGGATTGAACCACGTTGTTCAGCAGCGTCGCATGATCGCGTCCGGGCAGTTGGTGGGCGAATACGCGTTGGTGATCGCGCGCCTCCTGCACAATGGCCACGGGTGGTTCTTCGATCGATTCAATCCGGCGCCCAAAGGTGTTGGGCATGGTCGATTGCAGGGGAATGCCGTAGGCACGCAGGGCGGACACGACTTCCTCGAGCGAAAAGCCTTCGTCGCGATATTCCCTGTCAGGGGAATCCTCGTTGTTGGCCGATGTCTTGTGCGCGGGGAGACGCTGCGTCGATTTGCGCACGGCCCAGATCAGGTATTCCTCGGAGAATTTTTCGACCTTGCCGGACAATTCGGCGTTTTGAAATTCCAAGGCGCTGACGACCGCAAACACGGCGCAGCTGGGGCGATAGCCTTGATTTTTCACGCCCAGTTCGAGTTGGAAAAACTTGGGACGGAGGTCCACCTCCGGCTGCACGGTGGCTGGCTGGCCGAATTTTTGGAGCAACGCATCGAATTTCGAGAGGCCTTTTTTCATGATCGGCTTCGCCGGAGTGGGGGGCGCCGGGGCGGCGGAAGCGCTGGCCTTGGCGGCCGTTTCCGCTGCGGCCTCAGCCGCGGGGTCGTAGTTAAAACGGGCCTGCCATTCGGGGGAAAGGTCGTGCAGCCGGACCGAGGCCATTCCGCCGGCATGAGTGATCATGACCGTGCGCGCGTTGACCGATCGCACCACCACTTCATGGTACGTAACCTTGCCGGCCGGCAAAAGGTCGATCCTGGTGCCAGCCTTGGTCAGGTCTTCCCCGCGGGCAGGCGGCAGCATCGTGAACAGAAGGCCGGCGGCGAGGAGGATGAAGGGGCGGGGAAAGCGCATGGAGGGTGGATCGACGCTACTGGTAGATTCGGAGTGAATCAATCCGCCAAAAGAAAAGTGCGGCCTGTAGAGGCCGCACTTCGGGGAAAAACCGGGAGTTTTAAGCTTTCCTTACTTGCCGAGGCTCTTGCGGAGATCGTCGAGCTGGCCGGCGGAACCGAGCAGCTGGTTGCGGCTGGCGATGAACTTCGCGTATTCCTCGATGAAGATCTTACCTGGCGGACGGAAATCGAACTCCTTCGGATTGTCGCGGAAGTACTCGCGGTGAACGCGGGTCCAGACCAGGCGGCCGTCTGTG
>JBEHXD010000463.1:0-4824 GCA_048498875.1 Verrucomicrobiota bacterium | reverse complement strand
CAACGCCGGTTCACAGAACATCATCGAGGATAACCGGGGCGTGTTCCTTTAACGCGTTACGGGCAGCCTCGTCTGAAATTCCGAACCTGTCAGAAGCGTGACCTGCCGCAGGCAGTGCTCGCTCGCCGGAGAGTGTGAATTCTCGAGGTCTGACTTTGTTCATCGGGGAACCCCGATCCAGGCAGGAAGGTAGAACACGAGTTGATGTCGCATATAAGCAAAGGAAGCATCGGTCCGGAACCTCAACAAGCTTCATGACCCAACAAACCCGGCCAACAGAAAGAGAGGAGCTCGATGAGAAGCCCCAAGGCGATCTTCGTCAATCCGTCACGTGTTACCACTGGTACCGCCTTCGTCATGCCGGCGGCGCAGGCAACGCTCGCGGGAGCGGTTCCCGGAGACTTGGACATCGGTTTGAAGGTAGTCGACGAAGCGATCGAAAGGTTTGATCCGAGCTTCATCAATGCCGACGACATCGTCTGCGTGAGCGCGCTTACCAACAACGTCCGCGAGGCGTATCGCGTAACACGGCAAGCCAAGGAGCGCGGCGCGACGGTCGTTCTCGGCGGCCCCCACCCTACACTTCTTCCCGACGAAGCCATTCGCTATGGTGCAGATGCGGTGGTGAGGGGCGATGGCGATACGATCATTGGCCGAGTACTGGAGGATTGCATCACGGGCAGGATTACGACTTCGAAGATCTATCAAAATCCTTCCGGACACCCGTTCAGGGTTTTCGGCGAACAGATGGCCTATCCTCGCCTCGACCTCATGAAGACTGACCGGTACGTGGCGGCGAGTCTGAGGAGCGCGCAGGGTTGCCGAGAACACTGCAGCTTTTGCACGGTTCCAGTGATTAGCGGCCACGCTGTACGCGACCGTCCCGTAGAAGTGGTTGCGCGCGAAGCCCGGGAGCTTCATCGGCGGAAGATTCGGTTCGTGATCTGGGGCGCCGACAACCTGGTGCAATATCCACGATCTCTC
Source organism: Verrucomicrobiota bacterium (assembly GCA_048498875.1). Lineage (GTDB taxonomy): Bacteria > Verrucomicrobiota > Verrucomicrobiia > Opitutales > Opitutaceae > Lacunisphaera. The sequence goes on along the minus strand of JBEHXD010000463.1, from coordinate 3,840 downwards.
GTCGAGAGCGCGCGTCCTGCCGAGCGCGCCGCGTTCGAGGCCGAGCGCCAGCGGTCTCTCACCTTTTTCCGGAGATTCGGCGAACTAACGGGCAGCGAGCGGGTGTGGGGCTTCGCGCAACTCACGTTGCGATTGCACGACGACACCGAAATGCTCCACGCCCTCAGCCACGACGGCGCGATCTGTGCAGCACTTTTCGGGATCGAATCAGTGGATGCCGCGGCTCTCAAACGCATGGCGAAACAATGGAACGGCACCCGCGACGAAATCGTAGAGAAGGTCCGGCGCATCCAACGCGCCGGGATCCACGTGCTCGGCTCGATGATTGTGGGCTTGCCTACGGACACCCCCGAAACAATTGATGCGATGAGGAAATTCGCGGTGGAATCAGGAATGAGCGTCGCTCAGTTTCCGATCTACGAGGTTCTTCCCGGTTCCCCTGACTATGCCCAGGCAAAGCGTGACCTTGTGCAGCGGCAAGCCTGTGCACAAGATCTTCCGATTTACTCGCGAGAGTCGGTGATCTCCAGGATTCGGCTGCTGCGGGACGAATACTGGCTGGAAAACGATACGTCGCCCCACTTGGGGCATCCGCATCTTTCGATCGCAGCCATCAGGACACAGGGACGGAAGAGTTGGCGATATTTCTACCGGGTGAGATTCCTCCTGGGGAATGGCATCCGGTATCGCTGGCCGCTGGGAAGGACAACCGTGTATATCCTCGTCTGCAAGGCTTTCTCTACCTTCTATGGTGGCGCCGTTGGCCTTGCGGCAGACAGCGTTCGAGTCGGGAATGCGTCATTCGTGATGAGAAAGCTCATGGCGGCGGCAGCGTGGGGAATGCGCAGGATCCCTCCGCCTCCGAGCATATCCGCCAAGATCACGGATAACGGTAAACAATTGGTAGGAACAACTACCTTGAGCAGTTAGTGCCTGGACACTGACCAAAGAGGAAGAGGGTCGCCTCCTAGCAGGTCTTCATAGCGTGACGACTTTTGCGCGGACGGCGATCAAAAGGTCCGCGCTTGGCAGAGCCTCTGCGAATATGCGCTCGGGCCGGTTGCAGTAGCCTGGGTAACTGCGGAAGGCGAACGCTAAGCCCAGGCGTAACGGGACCGCTCTGAAGAAATTCTCTCGCTTGCCGGCGCCAAAAGGACAAGTATGAATGCCAACAAGCCACGCGGCTGCGTCGTCTGGATTCGGATCAGTCCGAAAACTGGAGTTGCAGCGTTGATTAGGTGGCCCTTCTCAGCGGCATGTTTCTTGCCTGAAAAATCCTTGAGCCAGTTTTCATCCGAATCTCGCGTGTATCGATAGCGGCGCATTTCGAGCGGCACATCCCTCCGCAAAGGGCCTCGCCGGTATCGCCGCAATCCATTCGGTCCAATTCCCCAAAGTTGAAAGACCGAACACACCAGGGGAGGAAGTATGTCTACCGTCGTCAGTGCACCCGCATCCGTCCGCACTGCACCGAGATCCGCAACGCTCGGCCACATCGACAAGTGTTTTTACGCGTTCATGTCACTGCTCATCACCGCCATTGTCACCTTTGGCTTCAGCAGGACCGTCGATCACAACCTCGTCCACGCATCCGTGCGCCGATTGAGATCCAGAGCCGCCTGCGTCCTGCTCTGGATCTCGACGGCGCCATTAAAACTGGTACTTTGCTGCGAGTTGTAATTGCCGCATTGCGCCTGTTCCGCTGATTCGACCGAAGGTGGAGGAGGTGATCGTCATGTTAGGTGTATTCCAGTTTGGATGGTTCAGCGCATTGAACGCCTCGAAGCGGATCGATAATTGGTGCTTTTCATTGAAGGGCATTCGAAGTGTCTTGTGGAGCGAGGCGTCGAGGTTCGTGAGCCCCGGTCCCGTATAGCTGCCACGACTCGCATTTCCGAAGAAACCTACAGGAGCGAGCTGGTAGGCGGCTGGATTCACCCAGTCGTTGAGCGTCCTCGCACTACCGCTGAGGTAGGGACTCTTCCCGGTTGTGTCTGGCCGGTCGTAGTTGCCACCCGCACCCTGTATGCCGGATCGGTCAATGCCATCCTGCAGCGTGGCAATTGCACCGGTCTGATGAGTGAAAATGCCGCCTAACTGCCACCCGCCCATTAGTGCGTCGAGCGCCCTGTTATTGACCGGGATCAGCTTACCGGGACCGATTGGAAGTTCGTAGAGCGCCGAAACGACAAACCTGTTTCTTACGTCAAATGCGGAAGGGCCGTAGTCGCATGCCAGGCAACGGTTGTCCTGCGGGAACAGAACGTCATTGCCTTGCACGCGAACTCCGCTCGTATCATCGAGAGACTTTGAAAATGTATACGAGCCGATCAGGTTGAAGCCACTGTTGAAGCGCCGAGTGGCTTTCACACTGAAGGCGTTGTAATTTCCGGTGCCTTCGTCATGAACGTATTGAACCCCTCCCATATTCGCGAAAGGAGTGCGGAATTTGACGGAGGTGCCGGCTCCATTCGGAACGTATCCGGATGGGGTGGCGATATTGATGTTCCTGAAACCATACAGGTGACGGCTCTGAGCTCCCTGATATCCCGCTTCGAACGACCAGTTCTGCCCAACCTGTTTCTGGATGTTCAGCAGGTACTGCTCGGCGTAAGTGGTCTTATGGCTTGCAGCTAAGACGAAGGCCACTGTACTTGCCGGAAGGTTGGCGATTGCGCCACCACCTGCGCCCGGCGTCGCATTCGCCCAGGTCAGTGTGGTGGCGCCGTAAGGTGCCACTGCATCCGCGTTTGTAAATGTCACGCGGCCAGCGATATTGCGGGCCATATCGAAATAGGCGTTGCCGATGTCCTGGCTATAGAAGATGCCGTATCCGAGCCGGATTACCAGTGTCGGGTTGGGCGAGTACGAGATTCCCAAACGAGGGGCGAAATTCTTGTAGTTGGTATTCATGAGTGGCCCATTGGGTAGGCGGCCGTTACTGCAGACCGGCGGCGGACCATTCCCAACGGTGCTGGCCGTCCAACGGATGGCGAGGCCATCGTAGACATGGTCCGGTGCACAGTTGCCCTGGCGAACGTACTGAGGCCATTGGCTCTGCGGATACGTGGTGCTGATAGCGTAATCCGCTGGCTGGACGGGAAGGGCTACGGTGAAATTATTGCCGAGCGTGTCGTTCCAAGGAGGCGTGAGTTCGTATCGGAGACCTGCATCGATCGTCAGGTCAGGAAGAACCTTGTAGGTGTCATCGATGTACGCGGTTTCAACGTTGCGCACGTAATTGGCATTTGCCACAGCGACCGCGACGGTTGATTGGTAGAGGTTACTCAGCAGGAAGTCGGCGAGCGCGTCACCACCTGAAAGGGGGTTGCTCCCGGTTCCCGCGTTGTAGGCCGTAGCGATCGGCTGGGAACTGAATTGCCCGCGCGAGAACTGATTGCCAAGCTGATTAAAGGTTTGGCGGTTGTACTCGTATCCGAACCGCAGTGAATGGCGCCCCTTTACCCATGATACGTTGTCGACGATCTGCCACGACGGATCGGTTACGACGTACGGACCATCGCCGCCACGGTCCCCAAATCCGCTCCAGATCTGCTTTTGCGAATTGCCTGTTGCGTTGCCGAAGGAGACGTCCGGTATGCCCCACGTGGAGGGAGCACCGCCACCGAGTCCAGGAACCTTGACCTCGTCGACCACATCGTGTGTGAAAGCCGCCAGCAGTCCGAGAGAGTTGTAAAAGTGGGTATAGCCGAACCGCGCTTCATTCACGATGTGTGGCGTCGCAGTCCAGGTGTTGGATCCCAGGTATTGGTAGTAGTTGGTAATGATCTTGCTATGCTCGCGGGCACATCAACCCTTTCCCAATTTTACCATGAAAAT
>JBEHXD010000462.1:0-4840 GCA_048498875.1 Verrucomicrobiota bacterium | reverse complement strand
GTACACCAGGATGCTGACGAGTTTATCAATAAAACATTCGCGCTTTCCTATTTTGTCCCGCCTCCGATACTGACGACCACCGCCCTCGGTGGCAGCGGACCGGCCTTTTTATTCGAATACGTCGCCGCGATGCGCGAAGCCGGTATCGCCGCCGGCCTCGCGCCTGACGTGGCCTCGAAAGTCGCGATCGAAACCACGCTGGGAGCAGCGCGGTTGCTGGCGCGCACCGGCGAGGCCCCCGAGGCGTTGCGCGACAAGGTCACGTCCCCCAACGGCACCACGTATGCAGGACTTCAGGTGCTCGCCGGAAAAAACTTCCGCGAAACGATCAAGGAAACCATCGCCGCCGCCGCCCGCCGAGCGGGGGAGTTGTCGAGGGATTAACTGATTGTTCTGCTCTGTCGCACGCCACGAAGGCAATCTCCGCCAAATCCATCACACTCGTTTCCTGTCATTCTGAACGAAGTGAAGAATCCATGGGCTATCACTTACGCCGCGACTTAACCTGACCGCGTTTTCGAAACATCTGCATCCCAGTCGAGGCTCAAGTCCCGCCAAGTCGGATTATTCGCTTCGACTAGCTCGATTTTCTTCACTCTGAGCCATCCCTTGATCTGTTTCTCGCGATCAATTGCCTTCCGAATATCGCGAAATTCCTCGAATAAAACTAAGCAATTCAGTCCGTACTGTTTCGTGAATCCTTCCAGTTGCTCGGTTTTGTGCTGCCAAACGCGCCTTTCGAGGGAATTGGTAACGCCCACGTATAGCGTTCCACGCCGTTTGTTCGTCAAAATATAGACCCAGTACGAACGATGTGCAGTGTGAGCGGGCATTAAAGCCCATGGATTCTTCGCTACGCTCAGAATGACACGAGGCGAAAATTTATTCTGAGACGATAAAGACACTGGCATCTTAATCGGCGAAAGCCACAACGACCGCGCGACGCGCGTCTATTCACCAACCAGCTTGCCCTTCCCCGCCCTCTCCCCATGCTGCCGCCATGGAATTCGGCTGGTGGCAAAAAGACGACGAGGGGAAAAAATACCAGGTGTGTGTCGAGGTGTTCGGCAAAAACATCACCTGGACGAAGAAGTATGGAAAAAATACTTCCTGGGAGCCGTATGGCCCGACCACCGATGCCGACTGGGACAAACTGATCGGCGAAGCCGAACGCCGCGTCCCGCGCCGGCTGTTTTCCCAAAAGCAGTTTGAATTTATTCTGAGCCAGCGGCCACAACCTTAAGCCCATCATGCAAATCGGCACAAACTGATTCCCTAGAACGAGGGACATAGTTCCCGCTCATGAGAATGTCCGGCCTGACTCATATAGACGTGAAAAGAATCTTACTTATTGCCTGCATTCTGATCCAGCACGCATACGGAGCCGATGAGAAGGACATCGCCACGGCCCGCGGCCGCGATTCATCTGCAAAAGCTGCGTCCGTCGAGGAAGAGCAGCAAAAAGACTATGATGCCGCAATGGCGCGACTTCCACGATTGGATACCGAGCGGATGGACAAAATAATTAAAACGCTTCGCGAAATGACTTATCCAATATCGTTTGAATCATTGCGCGAAAAGTTAGGTGGAAAGGATGCATTGGTCTGGTGCTGCACGTACAACCGCCTGAACAATAAGGACACCACACTCGACAAGCAGACTGATTTATTTTTTGTGGCCAATACCGATCCCCTTTTTGGGAACTACAAGTTGATTGTGGACTATGAGAATTTCCCTTCAAATGGGCGGCCGATGATGGTTAGCAGAGCGCGACTTTGCTTCTATTCGCCGTTTGGCTGGCGTTTCGCCGCCGAGTCGATGGATGACTATCTTCACGTAGGTTCCTGGGAAAAAGCTAATCCGGCTAAACGCGATTCGACTCCCCCAGGAAACGCGGCCACTGGCAAATGAGCCGGCATACGCTCTGGAAAAAAAGCACTTGGGTGCACTTATCCGCAGCTCATCAACTGCCGCACCCGCGGCCAGATAAACAGTAAAGCCGGCGCAAAATCCTGCGGCTTCTCCTTAATCCAGCAGTCGATCGCATCGGGCGAAAACCAGTCGCCGCACTCGATTTCCTCAGGCTGCAATATAAACGGCCCTTCCGCTTCCACCCGATAAACCCACACAAACTCCTGCCCGGTTTCCTCCCGGGCTTCGATTTTGAACAAGCGTTGGGGAGGTTTTACCGGTTTGCAGCCGAGTTCCTCCTCCAGTTCGCGCGCTGCGGTGCCATCATAGTCTTCACCCGCCCCCACGTGCCCGGCCGCAGAGGAATCCCACACGCCGGGGAACAGATCCTTGGTTTTCGAGCGCTTGTGCAGGAACACTTTTCCCGCCGCGTTGAGCACCAGCAGATGCACGGCCCGATGACGCAATCCTTGTGCGTGAACGACACGTCGCGCCGCTTGGCCCGTCACGCAATCCTGCTCGTCTACCACATCGAATAATTCATCGAGATTCTGAGTCACGGCATGGTTTTGTCATCCATTAGGATTTTCGTACGAGCTTATTTTTTCTTTTCCACATGCGTTTGATCGCGCACAGTGTCCTTTCGCGAGACCGCTCTTTGCCCACCCCGCTCACCCCCAGCGCAGGAAAAAAGTACCCCTCATGAAATCCTCCGATTCGACGAAATCGCCGTCCGCCAGCTCCGCGTCGTTTACCATCTCACGACGCGCGTTCCTCAAACGTTGCAGTATGATCGCCGCCGTCACCGGCCTGCCCCTGTGGTTCGTCGAGCGCCAGCAGCTCGCGGCAGCAGAGGTTACACCGGTGACATCACCGAACAGCCGGCCCGGCGTTGTGCTGATCGGCTGCGGTGGCCAGGGCAGAAACGACGCCATGAATGCGGTGAACTTCGGCAACATCGTGGCTGTTTGCGATGTCGACGATACTCACGCCGCCGAAGCCGCGCAGAAATTCACTGTCGATGGCCGCGTGCCCAAAACCTATTCCGACTACCGTCGCGTCCTGGAAAACAAGGATGTGAACATTGTCATCAACGCCACGCCCGATCACTGGCACACGCTGATCAATTTTGCCGCGGCCCGGGCGCACAAGGACATCTACGGCGAAAAGCCGCTCACTCTCACCATCGACGAAGGCCGCCACGTGATCAAAGCCGTGCGCGATAACAACGTGGTGCTGCAGACCGGCACGCAGCAGCGCAGCTCCAAGTTTTTTCGCCTGGCCTGCGAACTCGTGCGCAACGGCCGCATCGGCAAACTCAAGGAAGCGAATGTCTGGCTTCCCGCCGGATTGCGCGATGGTCCATTTGCTTCCACGCCGGTGCCCGCGGGACTCAACTGGGATTTCTGGCAGGGCCAGACGCCGAATGTCGAGTACGTGAAGCAGCGCTGCCACGCCAACTTCCGGTTCTGGTATGATTATTCCGGCGGGACCATGACCGACTGGGGCGCGCACCACAACGATATCGCCTATTGGGCCATCGGCTTGATCGCTCCGACCAAGGTCGAGGCCGAGGCGCTTTCCCAACCGATCGCCGGCGGCTACACGGCCTTTGCCGATTACGTGGTAAAGTATACCTACGACAATGGCGTCGCCCTCAATATCCGCACCACGAAGGATGACAGCATCTACGGCGAAATCCTGAACAAGGACGGCCAGCGCAACGGCATTCGTTTCGAAGGTAGCGACGGCTGGATCTGGGTGAATCGCCAGGGCATCAAGGCCAGCAATCCGGACCTCATCAAAAACCCGCTGCCGGAGGGCTCCGTCCGGTTGTACGAAAGCAACAACCACATGGAGAATTTCTTCGACTGTGTGCATTCGCGCAAGCTGCCGATCTGCGACGTCGAAACCGGCCATCGTTCCGCGACGATGTGCCACCTGGGCGCCATCGCCCTGCGCACCGGGAAAAAACTCACCTGGAATTCCGACACCGAAAAGTTCACCGGCGAGAATGCCGACGTCGCGAATCCCTATCTGGTGCGCGAAATGCGCAAACCCTACGACTACACCTTTTGCGGCTGAAGCGCGTCTGCTTTGGCCACACGTCATCCGTTTATGCCGTCTGGTTTTAATTCCCTCCCTTTATGAAAGATCCCATCGTTTCCCGTCGTTCGTTCATCAAAACCGCCTCGCTCGCCTCTGCGGCGATCGCCATGCCGGCGATCATGAAAAGCCAGGGGCAGTCCGGCCAGTCGCCCAACAACAAGCTCAACATCGCGTGCTGCGGTGTCGGCGGTCGCGGCTGGGACGCCGTGGACGGGCTTAAGGACGAGAATTTCGTGGCTTTCTGTGACGTCGATGACGCGCGCGCGGCCAAAACCTACGAAACGTTTCCCAATGTCCCGCACTTTCGCGATTTTCGCGTGATGCTGGAAAAACTCGGCAACAAGATCGACGCCGTCACGGTTTCCACGCCGGACCACATGCATTTTCCGATTGCGATGGCAGCGCTGTCGCTCGGCAAACACGTCTTTGTGGAGAAACCGCTCACCCACACGATCGAGGAGGCGCGCAAGCTCGCCGCCCTCGCCCGCGAGAAAAAAGTCGCCACGCAAATGGGCAATCAGGGTCACGCGAACGATGGCTGGCGCATGATCAAGGAATGGCTGCAGGCGGGCATCCTCGGCGAAGTGAAGGAAATCCACAGCTGGACCGATCGTCCGATCTGGCCGCAGGGCATCGAGAAACCCGATCACAGCAAAGCGATCCCCGTCGTCCCCTCGACGCTCGATTGGGATCTCTGGCTCGGTGTTGCGCAGCCCCGCGAATACGATCCGGCCTACATGCCCTTCAACTGGCGCGGCTATTGGGATTTTGGCACCGGTGCGCTCGGCGACATGGGCTGCCACATCATGGATGGCGCGTA
>JBEHXD010000461.1:0-4843 GCA_048498875.1 Verrucomicrobiota bacterium | reverse complement strand
CAGATGCCCCAAAGAAGAGAGCCACAAAAGCACAGAACGCGCAAAAGAATCCGGGCATGAATGCAAACCTCGGAGTGGCTTCAATTCCGTCATTCTGAGCATCGCGAAGAATCCATGTCTGCGCGTAATATGACATTCGAGGCGAGGGATGTAAGACCAGCCTGCTGGCTAGACTTCACTTCGTTCAAAATGACAAACTGACTTTGAGCACACTGTCCCCTGTGCCTTTTGTGGCCAGATTGGATGAATCCGAAAGCGGCTCGTTCGGCCGGTGTGCTCTACGCCTGAATAATTCCGCGACGAATCGAAAACCGCACCAGGTCGGTCTGCGACTGCAGCGCCAGTTTGCGCATCAGGTTCGTACGATGCGTCTCCGCCGTGCGCGGGCTGATGAACAGTTTCTCCGCAATTTCGGGATTACCGTAACCCTCGGCGGCGAGCTGCAGGACCTCGCGTTCGCGCGGCGAAAGCGACGCCAGAGGATCCGAGTTGTCCGCGATTTTGGTCGTGAGGGCATTGATCGCCCATTCCGAAAGCGGCGCGCTCAAGTAGCGGCGTCCCGCCAGCACTTCCTTCAGGGCCTGCGCGATTTCCTGCGACTCCGAACCCTTCAGCAAATACGCCGACGCTCCCGCGCGCAGCGCCTCGATCACATAAGGTTCGTCGTTGTGCATCGAGAGCACGATCACGCGGGTATTGGGACTGTTGGCGCGGACATGCTTCAACACCTCGAGGCCGTGCATGCGCGGCATGTTCAAATCCAGCACGAGCAGGGCGGGCTTTAATTTCTCGACCGTCTGCAGCGCGGTCAATCCGTCGGAGGCATCGGCCACGACTTTGCACGATCCGTCCGCCTCGAGCAGGCTGCGCAGCCCGCGTCGCACGATTTCGTGATCATCGGCAATGACGACAGTGGTCATGAGGAAGCGCCTTCGGAATTCTGCACGGGAAACTCCGCGTGAATGCGGGTACCCTGCCCTGCTTTTGAGAAAATTTCAATTCGTCCGCCCGACAATTGCACCCGTTCGACGAGGCCGGACAATCCGAGCGAATCCCGCTTGGACAAGGCGCGCTCCACATCAAAGCCAGGGCCACGATCGCTGATTTCGACGATAAGGTTGCCATCCTCGGCGAGAATCACCGCGACATTCGTTTCCGCGCCGGCGGCGTGGCGCGCGATGTTCGTCATCGCCTCCTGCACGACGCGGAACACCGTGGTCTCGGTGGTGCTCGGCAGCCGTTTTGCGGGCAGTGCGATTTCGCTTCCGACCGTCATCTTCGTCTGACGGCGAAACAAATCGAGATGCCACTCGAGCGCCGACTTCAGGCCAAAATCATCGAGGATGCGCGGGCGCAGTTGTTGCGTGAGATTGCGGACGTAGCGCAAAATGTCGTCGGTCGATTGCAGCGCCTCGCCCAGGTTCGCGCCATTCGTCTGTCCCGCCTCGAGCTGAAACCGGAGGCCCGTCAGCATTTGTCCGATCTGGTCGTGCAGTTCCTGCGCGATCACGCGGCGTTCGCTTTCCTGGATGTTGAGCAGCCGGGCGGACAGGGCGCGTAATTCCTTCGTGCGATCCGCCACCTGGCCTTCGAGCGAACGATTCAATTCCGCGAGTTCCTTCGTGAGCCGCACGTTGAGCTGCGCGGTCGCGGCCCGCTTCAAGGCGTTGTTCAAGGAGAAGACCAGCTCGAGCTGGTAACCGTCCTTCTTCACCAGAAAATCCTGCGCTCCGAGCTTGAAGGTGGCCACGGCGGTTTCGCTGCGCGGCACCGCCGAAACCACGACGATCGGCAAATCGCTCTCACGCGTCCGCACCTTGCGCAGCAACTCGAGCGCGAGTTCGTTCGTAAGGCCCGGTCCAAACACGATCGCGTCGCACAGCGGCGCAAATTTCAGGCTCTCGTCGAACTCCTCCGGCGTAACCGAGGAAACCGACAGCGAACTGGCGTTGCGCTTGAAGAAATGAACGATGGTGAGCGCCTCTTTTTCCGACGGCTCGACGAGCGTCACGCGCGCCTCGGCAAACGGGGGCGTCGTCGCCTGCGCGGCAATGCGGCCCTGATGCCGCACATGCACCCGGCGGACGATGTCCACGATGCCACGAAATTCCGCGGAGTTTTTGTCGATGCAATCCACCGCCCCCGCGCGCAGCGCCTGTACAGCCAGGTCATTTTGACCATGCCCGCTGACCATGATAACCGGGGTCGCATCCCGGCGGGCGGAAAGCTGCCCCAACACCTCAAGTCCGTCGAACTCGGGCATCATCAAATCGACCATGACCACGTCGAAGCGCTCCTGGGCCATGCGTTCGAGGCATTTCCGGCCGGAATTTACAATTTCAAGCCGGTAGTCGGGTGCACCACTTGTAAAGTAAAGCTGCACCATCTGGGATATCTGCGAGTCGTCTTCAGCGTAGAGAACGCGAACCATGGCAGCCCGATATCGGCACGTTTCCCGAAAAGGTAAGCCCCGGAATTGAAGGATTTTGAGCGACTCGGGAGAACCCCCTAGGGCCGTTCCCCGACGTGTTTACGTAGGCAGCCGTATATGGGGAAAAGGGCGTTTGCGGTACCTTTTCGCCATGCAAACGGCGCTCCCCTTCTCCCCAGTTTCAAACAGCGGAAAATTCTCCCCGCTGTTCCGCTTGGTCGCCGCCGTCGCCGTCCTCTTTTTCGGTCTAAGCACCCGCGCTGAAGCCGGCATCAAGTCCCAACGCCAGCTCGCCGCGATCGTCGCGCAGACCCCCGCCCCGCACCTCGTCGCCGAGGGCGAACAGCTGAAAAGTGCGGAGAAAATGGCCGCCCAAATCAAGGACGCCATCACCCTCTGGGGCGTCGGCCAGTCGATGGAACCCCTTTACGCCGCCAACACCGCGGTCGTGGTCGCCCCGATCAAATACGACAACGTCAAGAAAGGCATGACAGTCGTCTACGTGAAGCGTAACGGCCGCCGCGTCGCCCACTCCGTCATCGGTGAAACCCGCGGCGGATACCTCGTCCAAGGAGTCAACAACGACGAGCCCGATGCCGAGGTCGTCAACGAGGGCAATCTGATCGGTGTGGTCGTCCATGCGTATGCGAGCACGGATACGAGTTTCCGGAGCGGGCTGACCCAGCAGGTCGCGGTCAAGGGCCACGCCGCCTCCGACAAGAGCAACACCTGATTTTTCATCCAGGGAGCCGCGCCCGTCTGGATCGTTTTCAGTGGCATCTTGGGGTGTCACACGAACCGGGCGGGCGCCTGTTTTTAGGATAAATTTGACACGGGTTGCGCCGATTTGATGGGTGTTATGCCCCTCTCTACCCTGAAGAATCTCGTTTCTCCCCTCACCACCTCCGAAGCCGCCAGCAACCTGGTGCGCGACGTCATCTGGGACCGGCCGGTCTTCCGCCCGCCGGTATTCAATCCCCGGATCATGTTCGACCCGCTTCCGTTCACGGCCCAGCGCATGGTGCCGGTTCGTCGTCAAAGCGCGACGGCCTGAGGAGGTCGCGTAGCGCCCGCCGACCGGACGGCCGCCGCTACTTTTTTACTTTTCTCGCGATGGCGCGCTGTACCGCCAGAGCAAGTTCGTCCGAGGTAAAGGGTTTGTTGAGCAGCTCCACATTGCTCAAACTGTCGAGGGTCTGGGCTGACACTTTGGTAAAGTAGCCGGACATCAGAATCGCCTGCAAATCGGGGTTAATCTTGTGCACCGCCTCGATGAGATTCGTACCCGTGAGGCCGGGCATAGTCTGGTCGGTGACCAAAACATCGCAGGCCCCTGGATCGCCCTTGATGGCCTCCAGACAAGGCAAAGCGGAGTCGAAAGTCAGCACCTCGTAGCCGATGCGCTCGAGAGCAATGGCCGCAAATTTCGCCACCACTTCCTCGTCGTCGACGAGGAAAATCCGGTCGCCGTGGCCATGCGGCACCGAGGAACTTTGCTGGCTGTAGGCCTCTGTTTCGGTGTCGGCTTCGGGCAGATAGATCCGGAATGTCGTACCGACGCCCACCTTGCTGTCCACTTCGATGCCACCCTGGTGACTGCGAACGATTCCATGGACCACTGACAGTCCCAAGCCCGTGCCCTGCCCGGGCTTTTTGGTCGTGAAGAACGGATCGAAGATGCGTTTCAGTGTCGTCTCATCGATGCCGTGGCCCACGTCGCTGACGCTCAGGCACACATAACGTCCCGGAATCAGCCCACCCAGCGCACTGGCATGGGGCGCATCGAGCATCACCGGGGACAGGGTGAACTTGAGCACGCCGCCATGCTCGCCCATCGCCTGCGCGCCATTTGAGCCAAGATTGAGCAACACCTGGTGAAGCTGTGTGCTGTCGGCCAGGACGCGCGGGCATTCCTGGAGCACCTCCGACTGGATTTGAATCGTCGACGGCAGGGTCGCGCGCAGGAACCGGCGCGCTTCCGCCACCAGCAAAGTCATGTCCACGGGCATGCGCTCGGGCGTTTCCTGCTGGCGGCTGAAAGTGAGAATCTGCTCAACCAATTCCCTCGCGCGCATGCTGGCCTGACGCGCCTCCGTGAGGTAACCTTTCACCTGGTGGTCTTCGGGCAACACGTCCGACGCGAGGTCGTGATAGCCCATGATTCCGGTCAGGAGATTGTTGAAATCGTGGGCAATGCCGCCCGCCAGCGTACCGAGCGTTTCCATCTTCTGGGCCTGGAAAAGCTGGGTTTCCAACTGGCGCCTGCCCTCCTCCGCCTCGTGGCGTGAGGTGATGTCCTGAAAGGCACCGTACAACCGGACGCGGCGTCCGCCATGATCCTCGGCGCGACCGAGCGTGCGGACCCAGATCCGTTTTCCGGTGAAGGTGATCAACGGAAGCTCGAGGTCGTAG
>JBEHXD010000460.1:0-4843 GCA_048498875.1 Verrucomicrobiota bacterium | reverse complement strand
GGGGACGTCGGTCTATTTCCGCGACCCGGACGGGTCGCTGATGGAGTTTATTTCCTATACCGAGCGCCCGGCTAACTGAACCTCGAATCAACGCGCGCAACCAATTCCGTGGGGGAGATGACAGATCCCGAACGGGAAAAACGACGATGAAAGTTCCCGGGCTTCGATCTGATCGCGAGGAGGTAAGCGGTTTGGTTTTCTTTGGCCGGATGCTGGACAAGATTCGATTGCACGCGGAAGGCAGATTGCCCCCGGACTATAATCGAGGTCACGGTTTCGATGGCCGGATCTGCCGGTTTCTCGGGATCGATTACGACCAGCTGGCCAGACGCGCCCTGGAAGAGAGAAGCGATGAAAAGGTGCTCGAGTGGTGCTATCAAACGGGCCGGCGCCCTTCCGACGAGGAAATCTTTGTGTTTAATGCCTTCCTTTCAAAGCGCGGCTGGCAGGATGACGTTTCAGCGTGGGTGAAAGAACAGAAGGAGAAGATGGGGCTGGCCCATCGCGACGATATCCAGACTGCGTTCGATGTTCACGAGGCGGATGAAGAACGAAAATAACCCGGGCACAGCCCATTCCCAGCTCCCAAAAACCTGATTGATAAATGCGGCGAACCATTTTTGCGAAGGGTCCAGGTATGCGGTTAATTTTTCCGGCGGTGGCATTCACGCTCGCCGGCTGCCGGGCGCCGAAGGAAGTTTCCCCCTCACCTGCGTCGATTTGCGCGGTTCACCACAGGGTTATGCACCTGGAAAAAGTGCAGATCGTCGCGGATTTGCCCAACGGCGAGACTGTGGCGGAGCACGAGTACGAGAAGAAGGCGTTTCCCCATCATGGAGGCGTGATTTATTTCCCCAAGCTTTCGTTCAAGGCCAGCGCCGAGGTGTGCGACGAATGCAACGCCGGCTATTTGCATTGGCTCGAAATCAGAAGGAAGAAACCTGATTCACGGTCAGAGCCGTCCGCGGCCTCGCGGGAAGGGGGAGGGAAAAAGTGAGGTCAATGGATCTCGAAAAATTAAAGACTGTGACTCCGGGGAATCGCGTGGTCGACATGTCGTCGCCGGAGTTTCTCCACGCCTATCGGAATGGGTCGGTACGCAGAATTTTGTTTCAACTCGCCCTGGTTTCGTTCCTCGGAGGAACCGGGTTGTTTTGGCGGACCAAATCGGCTGGCGGAAGCTTGGGATTGCTGGCCATGTCGTTGTTGGGCGCCTATGGAGTTTCTTTTGCCCTGACCTTTCGTTTTGTGCCGACCAATCGTGGCGTCTTCCTGCGGGATGCGGAGCCGGTCCGCTATTGGCTTTTTGTCGGAATCCCGGTTTTGGCGCTCGTCGCGCCATTCATTTTTTTCTTTGCGGCAAAAAAATGAGATGATCGAATCTGCCGCGACTCTGGCTCTGGCAGTCGCTCCGCCTGCCTGGAAAAATGGTTTTACCTCATGAAAGCACTCATCGTATTCCTCGTTGTTCTTGCGGCTACTGCTGCTTCGCACGCCGAATCATTTGCCGTTGATCGTTACTCCGATGGGGTGGCGGAGCTTCTTCAGAAAAAACTGCCGGAGCTCGCCCTGGATCGACTTTTTGAGGCGAAGCGGGAGTCGGGCACATGGCACTACGCGTTTTACACCAAAATCGAAAAGACGTGGGTCGAGGAAGTCCGGATTATCGTCCGGCAGAAGAGCGCACACTCCAGCGAAGTGGAAGTCGCGGTTTATCGGATCGAAGGTGGTCTGGTGAAAACGAAAACGAATCCCCAGCCGCTCGGAGATGCGGCGTGGAGCGCCAGGATCCGCGAGCTTATCACGCCATGAAAAAGTGGCAGTGGCGGCCAGGTTGCTCAGCCAGCCTCAATGACAATAGTCTGACGACCCTCTGACATCGTGATGACATCTTGGGCGACCGAAGCTGCTATCCTGAGGGTTCCATGAAAACGACCCTCATTGCCCTTCTTTCCAATCTTGCCGTTGCTTCTTTCCTGCCGGCCCGGGCGGTATGCGCCGCGGATCAACTTGACGAAACGCCTCCGGTCGTCCGGCTATTTCTTCAAGACAAACCGGTGCAGCTTCCGGACGCTGCTCAGTCGCGGGTGCGCCAACAGCTCACCGGCCTTGTGAAAGCGTCCAATTTTCATTCCGGAGTCGGCGACCATTACCACCTCTTCACGTCGTCGGGCGTCCAGCAGGACTATCGAGATGCGGTCGCCGCCGGGGAATACCTACTGATGATTTTTTCGCCGGCGCAAAAAATCGAAACGCTCAGCGGCGACGTGTCAGTTGCTGAAATTGTCGTTGGCCTGCGCAGTCCTAATGGCCGGAATTGCCTGTTTACCATCGACGAATCCGGGACGATTGTCAGTCACGCCAAATATTCGGCTGAAATCCTTCTCGATTTGAAGAAAACGGTAGGACAATTGCGTCCATGATCGCCCGCAAAAACTCAGGAGGGTATCCTTCCAGCGTAGTTTTATTCCGGCGGTCGCTCCCCGATAACGTTCAACGAAGAATGAAGTCTGTCGTCATTCTGCTATCGTTGATTGCCACCTCCCTGGCATTTGCGGGCTCCCATTTGGATAAGGCCCAGGAGCTCTATAAAAAAGGTCCATCGGCAGCCGATCAGATCATCGCGGAGCTTAATCTTGAGCTCGCCGATGATCCTGGGAACGAGACCGCGTTGCTGTTACTCGCCATTACGCAGCGCGGTATGGCCCGGTTCGACGATTCCCTGGCGACTCTGGAGCGCGTCGAAAAGCTGAACCAGAAACAAAAGGTGCTGAAGCCCGAGCTCTACATGCTTAGGACGGAGAATTTCTTTTATAAGAAGGATTATAAGAAAACCCGGCAACTGCTGGATGCCTATTGGGGGATTTTTGACACGTCAGATCGTTTGAAGGCAAAGTCGAAAGCGCTTTCGGAGGCGGTTGAAAAAGCGCTGAAGGAAGAAGCGCAGTCGAGATCGTCTTCCCAGCCGGGGGCCGGTTCGTCTTAAACCCTGGCGGCATGGAATCTGAATTGGTGTACTCCACGAAGCTGAAGGCGGGGCGTCGTTACGCTTTGAGCTTTGTCATTGTCACACTTGGACTGGACGTGGGAGTCAACCTGCTCAGTCTCTTGCTCGGTGAACTTCACGGGCCGGATATGGTGGGAACGATTCTGACCTTTGTTCTGATGTTCTTCCTGTGGCGCGGGTCCGCACTGGCTTGGTGGCTTTCCTGCGTTTCTCTTTTTCTCTCCCTGAGCTTTGCGACGTACGTGACGTGGTCCGGAAATTTTGAGGTGGGAGGCGGATTATTGGTTCTGTTCTCGTCCTTGACGATTTTGTTGGTCCTGCCCGCAACGCGGGCTTTTTTTGCGATGCAGCGCCTCGAAAACAAGGCGGGCAACCCGATTGATCTGAAACCCTAGTTTTTTTATCGATGAAAAATTCCCAAGGAGGCTGCCTTTGCGGCGAGGTAAGGTATCAGGTTGTCGCCAACCCGATGGCGTTATTCTGCTGTCATTGCACCGAGTGCCAGACCACCAATGGTTCGAGCTTTGTGCTGGCGTTGCGGCTGCCCTATGGAGGCATTACGGTCACAAAAGGGACGGCCAAATTGTATGAGCGTCCCGAGGCCGACGGCCAGGTCCGGAAGGTGGGCCGGTGTCCGCGTTGTCTGACTGCGCTGTGGAGTGAGCGCTTTGAGGGAGCCACCTTTCAGACGGTTTATGCGGGGACACTCGACGCTTCCAATACCTTGCGTCCGGTTGCCCATATCTGGACCGAAGATGCGCAGCCCTGGATCACCTTTGAGCAGGGGACGCTTCAGTTCCGTCAAAACCCACCTGACATGGAGCTGATCTTTGAGGCGTGGAAGAAAAGATCCGGATAATTTGAGGATCAATTCCGCACCGTGAAAAATTCGATTTCGAGGACACTGCAGATTCTCTCCTGGATTGCGTGTGTGATTTCGGTGTGGCTGTCACTGGTTTGCCTTTTCATATTTCGCGACGGGATCGGCTGGGGCAGCCTTATCCTGTTTTTTGCGCTGTTTTTATACGTCCCGTTTTGTGTGCTTTTTCTGATCACGCCTCTGGCCTATCTGGTCTATTGCGACCGGGAGCGGCGGGATATCAGGAGCCTGATGGTTGTGGGCATCTCCACTTTGATTCTGGCCATTGCAGCCGGCTTCACGCAGTGGCTTGCGCCGGCGGGAAACGGTTGTTGATGCAACCGGAAGACTCGGGCAAATGAAGAAAGGGCCAGTTTCACCGCACTTCAAAATCTTATGCTAGCCTCAACTACGTTTGAAATCCCCGGTTACGAAATCACCGAGCACAAAGGATTGGTGCGCGGTATCATTGTCCGGTCGCCGACCATCTCGCAAGGGATCATCGGCGGCCTGAAGAACATCATTGGTGGGAGAATCGGTGCCTACACCGCGATGTGTGAGCAGACCCGCTCCCAGGCGTACGAAGACATGGAGAAGCACGCCACCCAGTTGGGCGCGAATGCGATCGTCGGCATTCGCTACGACGCATCGTCGGTCGAGCCTCGCGGAGCCGCGGTCGAAGTCCTGTGCTACGGCACCGCGGTGGTGGCCCGGAAGAAGTGAGAAAATTATCCAGTGGTCACAGCCGGCTTCAGCGCCACGCCCGGCCCGACTAAATTGAAACTTCGTCCAATGAAACCCAGAGTACTCGCTGCCGGCCTCGCCCTCATCCTGATGTTGGCAGGCTGTGTCACGGCCCGGCGTGAAAGCATCGATTCCGACTACAATTATCCCCTGGTGTTTTTTGCCATGCAGGAACCGAAGCCGGTGATCCTGCATAGCCGGCTGGAACGATATGCGAAGGATCTGGGAGTCGC
>JBEHXD010000459.1:0-4847 GCA_048498875.1 Verrucomicrobiota bacterium | reverse complement strand
GAAGAAGATTGTTGAATACCTGTAGGACGGGTGTCTTCACCCGTCATGATGCAGGGTGAGGGGGCACCCGTCCTACAGGTATTCAACAATCTTCTTCCGTCTGAACATTCCACAGAACCGAGTCCTGCGGTCACGTGACGGCAAGTCCATGACAAACTTCTGACAAAGTCTTACGTCCCTGTGACGACATTCCTGCGCAGTTAGAATAATCTGTCCCTGCACACTGACGATCACGATTGGGTTCTGCGCGAACACCTCCGGAGCCCAATCCGGAATCCACGTGGGACGGGCTCGCGGGCTCCGCCTGATTTTGGCGGAGCCCGCGTTTTTATTGGAATCATCGCACGCAATGTAGCGACAGGCGTCCCTGCCTGTCGGGTTTGCCTCTGAGGTTTTTCCGTACTGCGCTCCACAGGCACGGAGGCCTGTGGCTACATCGCCGCGCCTGACAAGCCGCGCACAATTTCTGACAAAGTCTGACGTGGGTGTGACGACATTTTTTTCGGCGGAAGGTAAGCTGGCAGCAGTCAATCGGTCGCCCTGCATTTCAATCCCCCCATGAATATCCACTCCACCCATTCCTTCTTTGCGCGTTTCTTTCGGGCCGTGTTTCTTTTTATCGCGGCAAACTGCATTCCCCTTCATGCGCAACGTCTCATACTCACGGACCAGAAGGCCTCGCCCGTAGTCATCGAGTCCGCCTCCGTCAGCACCGAAATCACGGGGCGCATCGCCGTTACCACCTTCGATCTTGTTTTCCGCAATCCCAACGGTCGGGTGCTCGAGGGCAATTTCGAATTTCCCCTGCTCGAAAAACAGACCGTTGTCAGTTTCGCGCTCGATCTCAATGGACAGTTGCGTGAAGCCGTGCCGGTCGAAAAAAATCGCGGGCGGGTGGTCTTTGAGGAGATCGAACGTCGGGGGGTGGATCCCGCGTTGCTCGAACAGACGGCGGGAAATAATTACCGCGCCCGTGTCTACCCGATTCCCGCCCGCGGCACCCGCCGGATCGTTATTGCCTACCAGGAGGATCTCGCTGGCACGACCGCCACCCCCCTTTACCGGCTGCCGCTGAATTTTCCGGGAGAGTTGGAAACATTCAAACTGTCGGTCAAGGTCCAGTCCAGCACCACCACACCGGCGAAGATTAATACCACGCTTCCGCTCCAGTTGCCCGATTGGAAGGAAGGAAAATTTCTGGAAATTAAACGGAAGCGGTTTGTCGCCCGGGGAATTTTCGAACTGGAACTCCCGCTGGTGGATCATCCCAAGGTTCTTACTGAACGGCGTGGCGACGACGACTATTTCTATGCAGAAATACCCGCTGAAGCCATCAAACCCGTCATGCGTCCCGCGCCCTCGGTCATCGGCCTGCTCTGGGACGCTTCCGGATCCGGCCAGGACCGCGATCACGAACGTGAACTGGCCATGCTTGATGTCTGGTTTAAAATCGTGGGCGACGTGGAGGTGAAACTGATCAGCTTTCGCAATCAGGCGGATGCACCCATCCCATTCAAAATCAAAAAAGGCGACTGGAGCAGACTCCGCCAGGCTCTCGAAGCCATTGTGTACGACGGAGGCACCAGCTTCGACGGCCTGACGGATGACCCCACGGTAAACGAGTGGCTGATGTTTTCCGATGGAGTATTGAACTACGGAGTCGCGCAAACGGTGGGGAAACTGCCTTTTCGCGCGCCCGTCCATACCGTGCTTGCCAGCCCGAAAGCCAATCCGGCGTTCCTGCGGGGATTGGCCCGGCAAAACCGGGGCGAGTTTGCCAATCTACTCAGAGCCACTCCGGAAAAATCAGCGGAATTAGTCCGGCAGGAATCGCTGCGCGTTTTAAAAATCGAGCGCAATCCCGGACAAGTTGCCCAGATCTTTCCTGAATCCAATACCCCCATCGACGCCGATGGACTGGTGATCACCGGCATCTTGAAAAAGAAAACGACCACGATTCGCGTTCGCATTGGCCACCATGATTCCGATGCCCGCGAGGTCGAACTTCACCTTCAGGCCAGGGAGAATTCCAGTCATCTCGCAGCCCGGGCTTGGGCCGCAGCTAAAATCGCGAATCTCGAACTGGACCCAGTGAACAATTGGGAGGACATCCGGCGGACCAGCCAGGAATTCGGGATCGTTTCCGCGGATACCTCCCTCATCGTACTCGAGACTCTGCAGGACTATCTGCAATACGACATCCTTCCACCAGAGGAATTACGCGCCGAGTGGGAAGCGCGCCGTCAAACCACAGCCGGTTTCAATGGGAAGGGCAATAGCAGCAAACTCGATGAAATCGCGCGGCTTTATAATGAGAAAATCAAATGGTGGGAAACTGATTTCTCCCGCGAAGCGAGATCCGCGGCCGCCACCAAGACTGCGTTGGCTGCGACTGCGGCCGCTGCTGCTGTGCAGGAGCCTCCGCCTGCCAATCTCCCCCGCCGCAGGTCCGGTTCCTCGATCCCCACCCTGGAAGAGATGGATGAAACCATTGTTCTCAGTCCGTTTGAGGTGACCGCCAGTTCCGACATCGGATATACGGCATCCAATACTCTGGCTGGTTCACGAATAAATACCGCCATGGGTAATTTCGCTTCAACAGGTCGCTCCGGCAGTCCGTCGCGCAGCACCAGGCAGGAGGATCCCGAAACCGCGAATCCCGCAGAAGCACCCGCACAAGCCAATATCACCCTCCGCCGGTGGAATCCCGCCGAGGGATACCTGGACCGGTTGCGTCGGGCCGCTCCCGACGAACGTTATTCCGTTTATATTGAAGAGCGCACCGAACACGTAAGTCAGCCCGGATTTTATCTGGATGTGGCAGAATTCTTTTTCCAAAACGACGACCTGGTCCTGGCGCATCGGATCCTGTCGAACCTGGCCGAACTGCAACTCGACGATCCCGCGCTCCTTCGCGTACTCGCCCATCGCCTCGTTCAAGCCGGCCATCCCGAGCTCGCGCTTCCGCTGTTTGAACGTGTACTGCAGCTTCGCCCTGAGGAACCGCAGAGCCTGCGCGACGTCGCACTGGTTTGTTCCGCCTTAAAACAGCACCAACGCGCCGTCGACTTGCTGTGGCAGGTGGTCGCTCAAAGCTGGAATCCCCGTTTTCCGGAAATTGAACTCATCGCACTCAATGATTTGAATTCGATCGTGGCGACCTGCGGCGAGAAACTCGATCTCTCGCAGATCGATTCCCGTTTCCTGAAAAACCTTCCGGTCGGACTGCGGGTGGTTCTCACGTGGGACACGGACGCTTGCGATATTGATCTGTGGGTGGCGGATCCCAGCGGAGAACTTGCCATCTACAATCACCCCCGAACCGCCCAGGGAGGCCGGATGTCCCGGGACTTTACCGGAGGTTACGGACCGGAGGAATTTCTTCTGCGAAATCCAGAACCGGGAAAATATACCGTGCGCATCAACTATTTTGGCGACCGCCGCCAAACCACCTTGGGTCCGGTAACGGTGCAGGCAAAAGTCACCACCGGATTTGGGACCCCGAGTGCCAGAGAAGAATGCCTCACTCTCCGTCTAACCGGAACCGATAAAAATCTCAAAGTGGGTGAGATCGAAATCGGTCAACTGATGCCTGAGGTAGCGGGGACACCGAAGCAGTAGCCGGACGGACTATGCGGGAAGGAGCAAGCGGGTTTCGCCTCCAGGCGGGGCCCGCTTTTTGCAGGCAACGGTGCACCTGACAACCCGCGCACAATTTCTGACAAAGTCTGACGTGGGCGTGACGACATTTTTCCGTGGGGCGGGTAGCATCGAGGCGTTCACTCCAACATCAAATTCCATCTCGATCTCCATGAAATTGTCCCGCTCCTCCGTCGAATCATCGCACTCTCGCCGTCCCCTGTTTCAGGCTGAGCCCGCTGCAGTTATTGCACACCGCCCCATCACGCGCTGGCTTCAAAGAACGCTCCTTGCCCAGTGTCTCGTCTTGCCGCTTTTTATCCTGGCCGCAGCTCCGGGTCTGAAGGCCCAGGCGGAAAGTTCGAGCGGCGAATCGGAAGAAACCGTCTGTCTCAGTCCGTTCTGCGTCGAAGATAGGGGCTATGTTTCCGGAGCGAGGTTGTCGGCTCCCCCCGTTCAACCACGATTTGGCGGTGACGGCGGCAGTGTCCCCACCGTGCCGATCACGATGATCCGCAAAGCAGATGCAGTGGTGATCGAATTTGCGTTGTCGAACTCGGCAGACAAACAGGACGCCCGCAACAAAGAGCTCACCGACTCGGTTGACGCGCTGGCCGCGGAAATCCGGGCCATCCCGGGACTGCGTTTTGAGAATCGCGAAGTGCAGCTCATGAGTGGAAACCGCTCGCGCTCGCTCATCGGCAAAGGCGGAGTCGTGACTTCCTTCGCCAACTTCGCCGTGTTTGCCGAACTGGGGAGCGAGACCCGTCTCTACGAACGCGTAAAACAAGTGCGCGGCATCGTGTCGGCCGCGAAACTCGTGGGCCTCACCAAGGTGATCGACGGTCCCGTATCGCTCTTTATCAAGCGTCCCAATGAAACGAGAAAGGAACTGCTCGCCAAAATTTTTGAGGACTACGAGCAGGTAAGGAAAGGCCTCGGGGCCGATTTCGAAGTCTTGATCAGCGGACTGGCGGGACCCGTGCGCCTCCGTAGCTGCTCGGAAAATGAGGTCGAACTCTGGCTCGATTATTCCTTCACCATCCGGTCTATCCGGGAACTGGAGGCGAAAAAGGTGGCGGTCAAATGAGCCTGGCTCCGAGCATTTCCTGACGAAGGCATACTAGGGAGACATTCATAAGTGCTGATGGCCGTTGGGGGCAACGGCCGCTACCTTTCAACCCCTGTTCGGGTGAAGTGCGGTGGCA